>JALYMN010000685.1 GCA_030773675.1 Actinomycetota bacterium | reverse complement strand
GCCGTGCGCGTCGCGCACCAGGTAGCCCTGCTCGGTGAGCTCGCGCTCGATGCGGCGAAGCGCAGCGAGGTCGTCGACCGCCCCGCGGCCCAGCGCCCGCTGCACGGCCTCCTCGTCGACGTCGTCGAGCGACGCGCCCGGGTAGTCCTGGCCGAGCGCGTTCTCGAGCTCGTCGAGGTCGGCGAGCTCCTCGAGCGCGGACGTCGCCTCGCCCATCCCCATGCCCTGCTCGCCGCGCATCCGCTCGCGCCCGCCCCACTGCAGGTCGGGCCGGGCCGCGCGGAGGGAGTCGCCGAGCTGGCCCATGAGCGCCTGCAGGTCGAGGTCCATCGCGCCCTGCATGAGCTCGGCGAGCTCGTGCTGCTGCTGCGGGGTGAGCGAGTCCATGAGCCGCTGGGCCGCGGCGGCCCGGCGGGCGAGGTCGTCGACCAGCTCCTCGAGCGTCTGCGGCTGCGACGGGAAGAACTGCCCGTGCTGCTGCATGAACTGCTCGAACTGCTCCTGCGTGTGCTCGCCGCGGGCGTCGGCCTCGAGCATGCGGTTGAGGTCGGCGAGCATGTCCTTGACCGCCTGCATGTCCTGCGGCGAGGCGTTCTGCAGGGCGTCCTTCATGCCGCGGAACTGGCTGTCGAGCACCTCGCGGCGCAGCAGGTCGTCGATCTGCTCGTACGCCGCCCGCGCCTCCGGGGACCGCCACGGGTAGTCCTCGAGCGCCTTCACCGCCCGGGCGGTGTCGCGGGGGAGCGTGTCGAGCTCCATCTCGGCGAGCCGGGCGTCGTCGGAGGGGTCGGGGAACAGCGCCTGCTTCTCCAGCTCGACGGCCTTGTCGAGCAGCTCGCGCACCTCCTCCAGCGTGCCGTCGAGCCGGCCGCGCTGCCGCGCCTCGCGCTGCCGGCGGGCGACCTGGCGGCGCAGGTCGTCGAGCCCCTTGACCCCGCCTGGTTCCCGAGAGCCGCGGCGGAGCAGGTCGCGCAGCGCCTGCCGCGGGCTCTCGCCGGCGAGCACGCGGTCGCCGATCTCGTCGAGCGCGCTGGCGACGTCGTACGGCGGCTCGAGCGGGTCGCGGCCGCCGTGCCACTCGCCGTACCGGTAGGCGGCGGTCACGACCGGTCCCGCTGCTCGAGCCAGGCCTGGTAGGCGAGCCGGCGGCGCAGCCGGGTGACCTCGCGGACCGGGCGCATGAGCGGCCGGGTGACGGTGACCCAGACGAGCGCCATGACGACCAGCACCCACCCGGACGACGCGCCGACGGTGGCGACGACGTACCCGGCCACGAGGAACAGACCCAGCGTCAGCGCGCCGGTGAGCAGCACCCGGCGGCGCAGCGCGGCGATGTCCGGGATCCCCGGGTCGTCGAGCCCGCGGCCGTCCAGGGCGCTCACCGGCCGCCGTACACCGTGCGGCCGCCGACGGCGTCCTTGGCGAGCCGCCGGTTGAGGTGCAGGCCCTCCAGGGCGAGCTCGAGCGCGGCGGCGGCGAGCCCCGGCGACTCCTGCTCGACGCCGAGCCGGCCGAGCAACTGGGCGAGGCCCGGCACCGGGCCGATCCGGGTGAGCAGGTCGCCGGCGGGCACCAGGTCGCCGGTCTCGACGCTCGCGCCCTGCGCGAACCGCTCCTGCAGCCCGGACAGGTCGAGCCCCGCCAGGCGCGCCCGGAACGTGTCGGCGATGGCCTTGCGCAGCAGGTGCGCGAGCACCTCGTTCTCCCGGCCCTCCTCGGCGGCCTCGAACTCGACCTTGCCGCGGGAGGCGGCGACGACCGACGGCAGGTCGCACACCCGGGCGACCGGGCTCTGCTCGCCGGTGATCGCGGCGCGGCGCAGCGCCGAGGCCGCGACGGTCTCGGCGGAGGCGACGGCGAAGCGCGCGGAGACGCCGCTGCGCTGGTCGACCTGCGGCGCGTCGCGGACCAGCCGGGTCCACCGGGCGACGACCTCCAGCAGGTGGTCCGGGACGGTCGCCGCCGACAGGTCGGCCTCCTGCCGCACGACCGCGACCTCGTCGTCCAGGCGCAGCGGGTAGTGGGTGCGCACCTCGGTGCCGAAGCGGTCCTTGAGCGGCGTGATGATGCGCCCGCGGTTGGTGTAGTCCTCGGGGTTGGCGCTCGCGACGACGAGCAGGTCCAGCGGCAGGCGCAGCGTGTAGCCGCGGACCTGGACGTCGCGCTCCTCGAGCACGTTGAGCAGCGCGACCTGGATCCGCTCGGCGAGGTCGGGCAGCTCGTTGACGACGAACAC
>JALYMN010000684.1 GCA_030773675.1 Actinomycetota bacterium | reverse complement strand
GCTGGCGGTCGCGGTCGCGGTCGCGCTCCTCGCCGTGACCGGCCCGGCGCTGGCCCGCGGTGCCGCGCTCACTGTGCGGGTGCAGTGGGGCGAGGAGCTGCGCCCGGTGCTCGAGGACGTCGCCGCGCAACTGCGGCCGGGCGACCTCGTGCTCGTCGACATCGCGGCCAAGGCGGCGTTCGACCACTACGGCCCGCGGCTCGGTGTCCTGCGCGACGGCGTCGTGCTGTTCCGGACGCCGCCGCCCGGCGAGGGCTGCGGGGCAGACTTCGCCGCCCTGCGGGCCGGCGCGTTCGGCGAGGGGCGGGTCTGGCTCGTGTTCAGCCACGACCTGTCCGAAGGCCGGAGGCTGGGCACGCGCGACGACCTGCTCAGCCGGGTCGGCACGGTCACCCGACTGGTCCGCCGCGTGCGGGCGCCCGGCGCCGAGGCGCTGCTGCTGCACCCGTCCGGCACCGACCTGCCGCGCGCGCCCGCCACGCCGGGCCGCTGCCTCGCCGTCTTCCGCTCGGCCCGGTAGCCCGCCCGCGCGAAGACATGGCCCGTCCGGGCCGTCCGTTCCAGGCGGGCGGACGAACGGCCCCCCGGGAACACCCCCCGGACCCGGAGGAGACTGACCGTTGAAGCGCACGCCTCCCTGACCCTCGCCGCACTCGCGGTGCCGGGCGCTCGTCCTGCCCGCCACCGCCTCGCCCGCCGGCGCCGATACCGGCAAGGGCACCGAGGTCTACCGCTCGCACCTCATGGAGCTCAACGACTCCGGCGCCTCCGGCCGAGTGATGATGCACCTGCGCGGCAACGAGCTCACCGTCCAGATCAAGGCACGTGGCCTGCTGCCCGGCCACGTCCACGCCCAGCACATCCACGGCGAGGGCAACAGCGAGTGCCCGACGAGAAAGGCCGCCGGCGACGACGGCGTCCTCAGCACCGCCGACGGCCTGCCCTTCTACGGCCCGATCGCCACGAGCCTCACCACGAGCGGCGACACCTCGCCGGCGGCCGGGCTCAACATCGAGATGATGCCGGTCGCCGACGGCAAGGGCCGGGTCGACTACCGGCGGACCATCACTGTGTCCGACGCCGTGGCGAAGGACCTGGAGGACTTCCAGGTCGTGCAGCACGGCATGGACCTCAACGGCAACGGCACCTACGACTTCTCGGCGGGCAAGAGCGAGCTCAACGGTGCGTTCCCGCAGGAGCCCACCGCCCCCGCGAACCGCGGCACGATCAGCCCCGTCTCGCACGCGCACTGACCGCGCGGCCGGCTCGGGCAGCGCCGCCCGGGCCGGCCCCGCTCGTCCTGCCGCCGCCGCTTCCCGCTCCCGGACGGCGGCGGCCGGCTGTCGGGAGCGGGAGCCCTCCACGTCCTCGTGCCGTCGCACGCGTCGTCCTGCTCCTCGCCGGGCAGGCAGAGCGGGAGATCCCGCACGCGAGGAGGGCGTCGTGACGAGCACCGTGCAGTCCGGACAGCAGGCGACCCAGGACGACGCGAAGGTCCCCTACCGGGGGCCGCAGCCCTACCGGGTGCCCGACGACCTCGTGCAGCTCGGCGCGCTCGACATCGACGGCGGCGACGAGCGGCTGTGGGTGCCGCAGGCCGACGACGTCACGTTCCGCCCGCTGCTCCTGTCGGTGTCGCAGGGCTACTTCGTCAACATTCTGCGGGTGCGGCGATCGGGGGTGCTGTCGCGGCACCGGCACGCCGGGCCGGTGCACGCGCTCACCCTGCGCGGGCGCTGGCACTACCTGGAGCACGACTGGGTCGCCGAGGAGGGCGGCTACTCCTACGAGCCGCCGGGCGACATCCACACCCTCGTCGTGCCGGACGGCGTCGCCGAGATGACCACGCTGTTCCACGTCACTGGCGCCTACGTGTACGTCGACCCGGACGGCGCGGCCGTCGGCGTCGAGGACGTGTTCACCAAGATCGACAACGCCCGACGGCACTACGAGGCGGTGGGCCTCGGGGCGGACTTCGTGGACCGCTTCATCCGGTAGGCCCTTCCGGCAGGCGGGCCACCGCGAACAGCGACTGGCCGAACGGCGGTGGCCGGCGGGCCTCGAGCCGGCGCAGCCAGGGCACGACCCCGCGGTCGTAGGCGGTGAGCAGCAGCCCCGCGCGCGGTCGGCCGCGCAGGGCCTTCACGGCGACGTACCAGCCGAACAGGCCCAGGCTGTTGACGTGGTGCAGCACCTCGACGGCGAAGCCGGCCCGCTCGAGGGCGTCGCGCAGCCCAGCCCGCCGGTAGCGCCGCTGGTGGCCGATCGCGCGGTCGAAGGCGCTCATCGCGCTGGGGAACGCCGGGACGACGAGCACGACCCGGCCGCCCGGCCGCAGCAGCCCGGCCAGGTCGCGCAGGGCGCCGACGTCGTCCGGGACGTGCTCGAGCACGTTGCAGGCGACGACGGCGCTGTGCTCGCCGCGGGCCGTGACCGGCACGGCCAGCTCGCGGACCTGCACGACCGGCGACCCGGCGAACCGCTCGTGCAGCCGCTGCAGCCGGCCCGGGTCGGCCTCGGTCGCCGTGAGCCGCGGGGCGCCCGCCGCCGCCCAGTCGGCGGCGTAGTGCCCGAGCCCGCTGCCGACCTCCAGCGGGTCGTCGCCGAGGTGCGGCGCGCAGAGGTCGACCAGCCAGCGGCGGTAGCGCACCGCCTCGACGAGGTCCTCCAGGACGTCGTCCTGCAGGTCGGCGTCGCCTTCCACACCCGTCAGACCGTCACCCGGCGCTGCGCAGCGCGTCGGCGAGCAGCGGCGCAAGCGCGCGGAACGCCTGCCCGCGGTGGCTGACGGCATCCTTCTCCTCGGCACCGAGCTCGGCGACGGTCCGCCCGTCGACCTCGAGCACCGGGTCGTAGCCGAAGCCGCCGCTGCCCCGAGCGACGGTCGTGACCCGCCCGCGCAGCTCGCCGGTGACGACGTGCTCGCCGCCACCGGGCAGCGCGAACGCGGCGGCGCAGACGAAGCCGGCCCCGCGCCGCTCGTCCGGGACGTCGGCCAGCTGCCCCAGCAGCAGCTCGAGGTTGGCCCGGTCGTCGCCGTGCCGTCCCGCCCAGCGCGCCGAGAGCACCCCGGGCATCCCGTTGAGCGCGTCGACGGCCAGGCCGCTGTCGTCGGCGACCGCCGGCAGCCCGGTGTGCTCCGCCGCCTCGCGCGCCTTGGCCAGCGCGTTCTCGACGAACGTCGCCCCGATCTCGGGACCGGGTTCGAAGTCCGGGTCGAGGTCGACGAGCTCCACGCCGTACGGCGCGAGGATGCGGCGCAACTCCGCGGTCTTGCCCGGGTTGCGGGTGGCCAGGACGGCGCGCGGAGCGGTCACATGCCCACCGGGTCGCGCCGCGCGGCGCTGCGCAGCGGCTCGGCGAGGGCCTCGGCCTGCAGCGCGGTGAGCCGGGCGACCCCGCCGAGCGCGAGGTCGAGCAGCCGGTCGAGCTCGCCCCGGCTGAACGGCGCGCCCTCGGCGGTGCCCTGCACCTCGATGAGCTCGCCCGCGTCGGTGGCGACGACGTTCATGTCGGTGCCGGCACTGACGTCCTCCGGGTAGTCCAGGTCGAGCACGGGCGTGCCGTCGACGACCCCGACGCTCACGGCCGCGACCCGCCGGACCATCGCGCCGGGGCGACCGAGCCGC
This sequence comes from Actinomycetota bacterium, assembly GCA_030773675.1. The sequence goes on along the minus strand of JALYMN010000684.1, from coordinate 3,801 downwards.
GCGCAGGCATCGGCCAGCGCCACCCACGCGCCGGTGATCGCCGCTGTGCGGGTGCCGCCGTCGGCCTGCAGGACGTCGCAGTCCACCGCGAGACTGTTCTCGCCCAGCACCTTCAGGTCGACGGCCGCGCGCAGGCTGCGCCCGACCAGCCGGCTGATCTCGTGGGTGCGCCCGCCGAGCCGGCCCTTGACCGACTCCCGGTCGCTGCGGGTGTGGGTGGCGCGGGGCAGCATGGCGTACTCGGCGGTGACCCAGCCGAGCCCTGAGCCCTTGCGCCAGCGCGGGACGCCCTCGGTCGCGCTGGCGGCGACGAGCACCCGGGTGCGCCCGAACTCCACGAGGCAGGAGCCCTCGGCGTGGTCAAGCCACCCGCGGGTGAGCGTCACGGTGCGCAGGGCGTCCGGCGTCCGGCCGTCGTGTCGGGGCATGCGGCGACCCTAGCGAGCGGTCGGGTCTGGTCCTCGCCCCGTCAGACGGTGTGCACCTCGCCGCAGCGGGCCAGGTCGAGCGGGCCGTCGTACGCCGACGCGGCCTCCTCACGGACGACGGCCGGGTCGGTGAAGGGGTTGACGTGAGTGAGCAGCAGCCGGCCGACGTCCGCGCGGGCGGCGTGCTCGCCCGCCTCGCGGCCGGTGAGGTGGATGTCCGGCGGGGGCGCCGGGTCGGACAGCCACGACGCCTCGCACAGGAACAGGTCGGTGCCCCGGGCGAGCTCGACCAGCGCGTCGGTGGCCGCGGTGTCGCCGGAGTAGGTGAGGCTCCTGCCGTCGGCGTCCAGGCGCACCGCGTGGGCCTCGACCGGGTGGTTCGTCCGGGCCGTGGTGACGGTGAACGGGCCGAGCTCGAACCGGCCGGCCCGGACCGTGTGGAAGTCGAAGACGTCGCGCAGCCCGTCCGGCGGGAGCTCCTCGAAGGCCCGGCACAGCCGGTCGGCGGTGCCCGGCGGGCCGTACACCGGCAGCCGGGGCGGCAGGCCGCCGGGGTGGTAGCGCCGGGCGTAGGAGTAGGCGATCAGGTCGATGCAGTGGTCGCTGTGCAGGTGGGTGAGGTAGACCGCGTCGACGTCGAGCAGGTCGACGTGGCGCTGCAGCTGCCCGAGCGCGCCGGCGCCGAGGTCGAGCACCAGCCGGTAGCCGTCGTGCTCGACGAGGTAGCCCGAGCAGGGCGAGGCGGGGCCGGGGAAGGTGCCGGAGCACCCCAGGACGGTCAGCCTCACAGAGCGGCCTGGCTGAGCGTCGCCGGACGGCGGACCGCCTCGACCTCCGGCCCGAGGAAGCGCCGGGCCAGCCGCGCGAACGGCTCGGGATCACCGGTGGCGACGAACCGGTGCTCCGGCGGCGGCCCGTCCTCCCGGGCGAGACCCGTGCGGGCGAGCACCCGGTACACGTCCTTTGCGGTCTCCTCCGCGCTGCTGACGAGCGTGACCCCGTCGCCGACGACGAGCGAGATCATCCCGGTGAGCAGCGGGTAGTGCGTGCAGCCGAGCACGAGGGTGTCGACGTCCGCGGCCTGCACCGGCTCGAGGTAGTGGGTGGCCAGCTGCAGCAGCTGCCGCCCCGTCGTCACGCCGCGCTCGACGAAGTCGACGAACCGCGGACAAGGCGCGCTGGTGACCTCGACGTGGGGCGCGGCGGCGAAGGCGTCGTCATAGGAGCCGCTCGTGATCGTCGCGACCGTACCGATCACCCCGACCCGGCCGTTGCGGGTCGCCTGCACCGCGCGGCGCACCGCCGGCTGGATCACCTCGACGACCGGCACGTCGTAGCGCTCCCGGGCGTCGCGCAGGCAGGCCGCGCTCGCGGTGTTGCACGCGATCACGAGCAGCTTGACGCCCTCGTCGACGAGCCGGTCGCAGATGTCGAGCGCGTGCCGGCGGACCTCCGCGATGGGCAGCGGACCGTAGGGGCCGTGCGCAGTGTCGCCGACGTACAGCAGCGGCTCGTTCGGCAGCTGGTCGAGCAGCGCCCGGGCGACGGTGAGGCCGCCGACACCGGAGTCGAACACGCCCACCGGCGCGCCGACGTCAGGCACCAACGGTCCGGCGGCTCGTCACCCGATCAGCCTAGAGGCCGCACCCGCCCGGAACGGGCCAGCGGCAGACGGGGTCACACCGCCCGGAGCAGCGGGGCCGGCCGCCGACGGGACTCGAGCCAGGCCGGCAGGTCGGCAGCCGCATCAGGCGGGCCAGGTGCCAGCCCTGAGCGAGCGTGCAGCCCATCTCCGCCAGCATCTGCCAGGTCTCCTCGTCCTCCACCCCCTCGGCGACGACGTCCAGGCCCAGGTGTCGGCCCAGGTCCACGATGGACCGCGCGATCGCGGCGTCACCCTGCTCGGCGGCGAGATCGATGACGAAGGACTTGTCGATCTTGACCTCCTGCACGGGCAGGCGCTTCAGGTAGGACAGTGAGGAGTAGCCGGTGCCGAAGTCGTCGACGGACAGGCGCACCCCGAGCGCGCGCAGCTCCAGGAGCAGGGCGACGGCCCGCGCCGGGTCGGCCATGACACCGCCCTCGGTGATCTCCAGACTGAGCATGTGGCCGGGCAGGTCGTAGCGGCGCAGGAGCCGTCGGACGTCGTCCGCCAGATCGGCGTCGAGCAGGCTGCGGGTGGAGAGGTTGACGGAGACGTTCAGGGCGTGCCCGGCCTGCTGCCACGCTGCCGGTGGCGGCGAGTGCGGCGTCGAGGACGAAGGTGGTGAGCGGTGCGATGAAGCCGCTGCGCTCCGCGACCGGGATGAACTCGTCCGGCGGCACCATCCCCAGCTGCGGGTGATGCCAGCGCCCCAGCGCCTCCGCTGACACGACCTGGCCGTCGGAGAAGCGCGCCTGCGGCTGGACGTGCACCTCCAGCGCCCCCTCGGCCAACGCCTGGCGCAGCTCGCCGACGAGCGTCGGGCGCTTGACGTCACGCGTGTCCTGCTCGGGCTCGTAGAGGCGCAGGCCCCGGGTGCTGCCCCTGGCCGCGTACATGGCCATGTCGGCCCGCTTGAACAGCGACGCGCCCTCCGTGCCGTGGTCGGGGGCGAGTGCCACGACGATGCTGGCGCCGACCTCGACCTCGAGCTCGTCGAGCGGGATCGGCTGCTCGAGGGCGTGCACCATCCGGCGACCCACGCGCAGCGCGGTCTCCTGCTCGCCGGTGACCGGCAGCAGCACGGCGAACTTGTCGCCGCCGAGGCGGGCGACGAGACCGAGGTCCCCGACGCAGTCCACGAGGCGCCGGGCCACCTCCTGCAGGAGGCGGTCGCCCTGCGCGTGCCCGAGCGTGTCGTTCACGTCCTTGAAGCCGTCCAGGTCGAGGATCATCACCGTGGCACCGGCGGCGCTGCCTGCCTCCACGAGCTCCAGGGCGTTGCCGACCTCCCGCTGCAGCCGCAGCCGGTTGGGCAGGCCGGTCAAGGCGTCGTGCAGCGCGTCGTGGCGCAGCTGGTCGACCAGCTGACCGTTCTGGAGCGCCATGCTGGCGTGGTTGGCGACGGTCTCGAGCAGCAGGATGTCGTCGCGCTGGAAGGTGCCCAGATCACCGAGCCGGTCGGCGACGAGCAACGCCCCGATGGCGCCACCATCTCCGCGGAGCGGCACGACGACGGCGTCGGTCCAGCCGCGCGAGCGCAGGTAGGCCCGGGCGTCGTCGTCGGGGGTCTGCTTGAGTTCGCGGGTGACCCGGCCGCCGGCCTCGACGACGGCCTTGCGCGCCGCGACCGCCCGCCCGGACGTCGCTCGGACGACGAGCGCGGCCGTCCCGGGCTGCGCCTCGACCGGGGCCGAGCCCCAGCTCGGCAGCCGGGTCGAGCGTCGGCGC
>JALYMN010000683.1 GCA_030773675.1 Actinomycetota bacterium | reverse complement strand
TGTCGCGCTCGGCGGCCCGGGCGGCGGCCCGGGCCAGCTCATCGCGCAGCTCCGCCGCGGCGGTCTCGCGCCGGGCCACCTCGTCGCGCTCCTGGGCGATGAGCTCGGTGAGCTGCAGCCGGCGGTCGCCGCGCAGGTCGGTGCCCTGGGCGGTGCTGGCGCTCGTCGCGAACAGCAGGCCGGCGGCGAGCGCCACGAGCGGCACGAGCACCCGCACGTCCACCTCCTCGCCCGCCGCGCCGTCCGGGCGGTCCTCCGACGCTACGCTGAGCGTTCAGCCGATCATTGGAGTTCCCGTGCCCGTGTCGAAGCGGCGGAAGAAGGACCCGCGGTCGACGTCGACGTCGTCGACCGCCGCCTCCGAGCCCGCGACGAAACCGAAGAAGAAGGGCCCGAGCCCGGTCTGGCTCGCGCCGCTCATGCTCACTCTGTTCGGCGTGGGCATCCTGTGGCTGGTCGTGTTCTACCTGTCCAACGGCGAGATGCCGGTGCTTGAGTCGCTGGGCAACGGGAACCTGCTCGTCGGGTTCGGTTTCATCGTGCTCGGGTTCGCCTTGAGCACGCAGTGGCGCTGACTGGGCACAGGCGGCATCTCCTGCCCGTGCGCGACGCGCTCGTCACGCTCAGCAGTCGCGGAGTCACACGGCTGTAGTTCTCCCCAGTGGTTGTCCACACTGTGGACGGCGCTCGGGCGGTTCCGCGGGGCTACAGCAGCTCGAGGACGGTGGCGTTCGCCTGCCCGCCGCCCTCGCACATCGTCTGCAGCCCGTAGCGGATGCCGCTGTCGCGCATGTGGTGCACGAGCGTCGTCATCAGCCGCGCGCCCGAGGCCCCGAGCGGGTGACCGAGCGCGATCGCCCCGCCGTTGGGGTTCACCAGCGCGTCGTCGGCACCGATGTCCTTGAGCCAGGCGAGCGGGACGGACGCGAACGCCTCGTTGACCTCGAACGCCCCGATCTCGTCGAGCCGCAGCCCGGACCGCGCCAGCGCCTTCTCGGTCGCCGGCATGGGCGCGTGCAGCATCGGCATCGGCGCCACGGCGGCGAGGACGGCGGTGTGCACCCGGGCGACGGGCGCGAGGCCGAGCTCGGCGGCCTTCTCCGACGTCGTCATCAGCAGCGCCGCGGAGCCGTCGGAGATCTGCGAGGAGTTGCCGGCCGTGATCGTGCCACTCTCGCGGAACGCGGGCCTGAGCGCGGCGAGCGCCTCCGTCGACCCGCCGCGGCGCACGCCCTCGTCGACCGCGACCTGGCCGTCCGGCGTGCGCACGGACGCGGTCTGGGCGGCGAAGCGGCCCTCGTCGATCGCCGCCGCCGCGCGCTCGTGCGACCGCAGGGCGTACTCGTCGAGCTGTGTCCGGGACAGCCCCCAGCGGTCGGCGATGTCCTCCGCGCCGATGCCCTGGTTCGGGAACGCCTCGCCGTACCGCTCGACGTACAGCGGGCCGACAGGGCTGGCGGTGAACGTCGAGCCCATCGGCACCCGGCTCATCGACTCCACGCCGCCGGCGACCACGACGTCGTAGTGCCCGGCGATCAGCCCGGCCGCGGCGAAGTGCACGGCCTGCTGCGACGAGCCGCACTGCCGGTCGACGGTCGTACCGGGCACCGATTCCGGCCAGCCCGCCGACAGGACGGCGGTGCGCGCGACGTCGAAGGTCTGCTCGCCCACCTGCGACACGCAGCCCCAGACGACGTCGTCGACGAGGGCGGGGTCGAGCGCGCTGCGGGCGGCCAGGGCCTGCAGGACGTGCGCCGACAGGTCCGCCGGGTGGATCCCGGACAGGCCTCCGTTGCGCTTGCCCGTCGGGGTGCGGACGGCTTCGACGATCACGGCATCGCGCACAGCGACTCCTCCGGAGCAGGTCCGCCGAGCGTACGTGGGCGGCGCGTCAGGACAGCGCGGCCGTGCGCAGCGCCACGACGACCGCCAGCACGACGGCGAGCCCGACGCAGCCCAGGGCCTGCACGAGCGTGCGCCGGGGCCCGCGCGGGGCGAGCACGAGCACCGCGGCGACGAGGGCACCGCCCACGAGCCCGCCGAGATGACCGCGCACGTCGATGTTGGGGAAGGTGAAGGTGACCACCAGGTTCACGGCGAGCAGCACGGCGTACGACGAGGCCGCGGCGCCGCCGCGCCACCGCTCGAACAGGTACGCCGCGGCGAACAGGCCGAACACCGCGCCGGAGGCGCCGGCCGCCTGCTGCGCGACGGGCCCGAGGGCGTACGACGCGGTCGTGCCGGCCACCCCGGACAGCGCGTAGAGCGCGAGGAACCGCCCGTGCCCCAGCGCCGTCTCGAGCACCGGCCCGAGCGACAGGAGCGCGAGCATGTTGAACACCAGGTGCAGGAGCCCGAAGTGCAGGAACGTGGCCGTGACCAGCCGCCAGAGCTGCCCGTCGGCGACACCGGGCACGACGCCGATGGCGCCGCCGTAGTCCAGCGCGACCGGCTGCAGGGCCAGCCGGGCGTAGAGCGGAGAGGCGCCGCCGCCGAAGCCGAGGCTGGTCCCGCCGAGCGCCGTGGCGAGGAAGACGACCACGTTGAGTCCGACGAGGGCGCTCGTTCCGGCCGGCCGCCTGACCGGCCTGCCGCCGTACACCGTGCGCGCCTGCCGGACGGACCGCGCGCCCTCGCGGGCGTCGTCCGGGCAGTGGAAGCCGACCGAGGCCGGGACCATGTCGTCCGGGCAGATCGGCCGGCCGCAGCGGGTGCAGCTGACGTAGGTCTCGCGGTCCGGGTGCCGGTAGCAGACCGGCACGCCGTCCGGAGGGCCGGCCGGGGACGGCTCGGTCAGGACTCGACCTTGTCGATATCCACCTTGTCGATGACGACATCCTCCCTCGGGCGGTCCATCCGGCCCGTGGGCGCCGCGGCGATCTTGTCGACCACCTCGCGGCTGGCCTGGTCGGCCACCTCGCCGAAGATGGTGTGCTTCATGTTCAGGTGGGGCGTCGGCCCGACCGTGATGAAGAACTGCGACCCGTTGGTGCCAGGGCCGGCGTTGGCCATCGCCAGCAGGTACGGGCGGTCGAAGCGCAGCTCGGGGTGGAACTCGTCCTTGAACTGGTAGCCCGGGCCGCCTGTCCCGGTGCCGAGCGGGTCACCGCCCTGGATCATGAACCCACTGATGACGCGGTGGAAGACCGTGCCGGAGTACAGCGGGCCCTCGCCCGTCCTGCCGGTCCGCGGGTCGGTCCACGTCCCACTGCCGTCGGCCAGCCCGACGAAGTTCTGCACCGTCTTGGGCGCGTGGTCGGGGAACAGCTTGACGCGGATGGGCCCGTGGTTGGTGGTCAGGGTGGCGTACAGCTCGGTGGCCACGCGGGTGCTCCGTCTCAGGTCTCGAGGGGGTCGACACTCTCGCCGCGGGCGAGGTGTCGGGGCGGGGTTCGGGGGGGCAGTCTCCCACGGACGCCGGGGGTCGCCCGTCGGGAGGACGAGCCGCCGACTCCCGCCCCTCGCCGAGGAGGACCTGTGCCCGTTGACCAGCACCTGGACCCGCAGGGCCGCGAGGCCGCCAGCCGCGCGGCGGAGCACGCCCAGGCGGCGGCGACGTCGGCGGGCCTGGCT
>JALYMN010000682.1 GCA_030773675.1 Actinomycetota bacterium | reverse complement strand
GAGCGCGCCGCCGCGGCGGAGCAGGCCGACAAGGCGGATCAGGCGGACAAGGCGGCGGACGAGGCCGCCGACAAGGCCCGGGAGAAGGGGCAGCAGGCCGAGCCGGAGCAGGGGCAGGCCGGCCAGGGCGGCGAGCAGCCCGCGCCGGACGCTGACAGCGGCGGCGACGACAGCGGCGGTGACGACAGTGACAGCGGCGGCGACGACGGCGGGGGCGACGACGGCGGGGGCGACGACGGCGGCAAGGGCCGCGGGCGCGGCGGCGAGGGCGGCGTTAAGGGGCGGGGCGGCGACAAGGGGTGAGCCGACAAGGGGTGAGCCGACAAGGGGTGAACCGACAAGGGGTGAACCGCCGCGGCCCGCTCAGCCCGGGTCGGGGAGCCCGAACCGGCGGGCGACGAACACCAGCTCGGCGCGCATCTGCCGCACCCGCTCGTCGACGACGAGCGAGCCGTGCCCGGCGTCGTACCGGTAGACCTCGACGTCCTTGCCGCGCTCGGCGGCCGCGGCCAGCCAGTTGTCGATCTGCCGGATCGGGCAGCGCGGGTCGTTCGCGCCGGCCAGCAGCATCACCGGGACCCGGACGGCGTCGACATACGTGATCGGCGAGCACCGGGCGTAGACCTCGGGGACCTCCTGCGGCGAGCCGCCGAACAGCGAGCGGTCGAAGGCCCGCAGCGGCTCCATCTCGTCCTCGTACGCCGCGACGTAGTCGGCGACGGGGACGCCCGCGACGCCGAGGGTCCACAGGTCGGGCTGCGTGCCCACGCCGAGCAGCGTGAGGTAGCCGCCCCACGAGGCGCCGGTCAGCGCGACCCGGTCCGGGTTGGCCACGCCCGTCGCGACGACGTGCTCCCGGACGGCGGCGAGGTCCTCCAGCTCGGTCAGCCCCGGCCGACCGGTGATCGCGTCGCGCCAGGCCGCGCCGTAGCCGGTGGAGCCGCGGTAGTTCACCTCGACGACGGCGCAGCCGAGGTCGACCCACGCGGCGCGGTCGGCGGCGAAGGCGTCGCTGTCGTGCCACGTCGGGCCGCCGTGGACGAGGAACACCGTCGGGTACGGCGCCGCGCCCTGCGGCCGGGCGAGCAGGGCGTGCACGGTCCCCCCGGGCCCTTCGACCCAGAGGTCCTCGACCGGCACGGACGGCGCCGCGGGCGGACCGGGCGGGGCGAGCACGACCGCGCCGGTGGTCGAGCGGATCGAGGGCGGCGTGGCGGCGGACGACCAGGCGTACTCGACGGTGCTGTCGGGGCGCGTCGTCGCGCCGGTGACCGTGCCGGTAGGGGTGTCGAGCGGGGTGCGCGCACCGGTCGCGAGGTCGAGCCGGTGCAGGGTCGCGCGGGCGGCGTGCTCGGCGTGCACGAGCACGGCGGCGCCGTCCTCGTACCAGTCGGCGGACAGGTCGCCGGGCAGGTCGTCGAGCGGCAGGTCGGTCTGCTCGCCCGTCGTCGGGTCCCAGAGGAAGGGCCGGGGCCGGCCGGTGCGCTCGTGCAGGGCGAGCAGGCGGGGGTCGGCGGGGACGCGGGAGAAGCCGAGGACGGACAGCCCGAGCCCCTCGCCGTCCCAGAGCTCCGCGACGCGCTCGCCGTCGCGGGTGAGCACGCGCAGCGCCTTGTGCCGGGAGTCCCCGTGCTCGGAGTGCTCGAGCGCGACGAGCCGCTCGTCGCGCGACAGCCCCGCGACGTCCGCGTCGTGCTCGGAGCGGTACAGCACCTCCGGGCCGGACGCCCCGACCGCGTAGACGGTCGTGCCGTCGTCGTCGGAGCAGCCGACGACGGTGAGGCTGCGCCCGATCTCGAGCCCCGCAGGGTAGGCCGCGGGCACTCCCGGCAGCGCGTCGACGTCTGGGCCGCCCGCCCAGGGCTGCCGCTTCCACGTGCCGAACTCGTCGCCGTCGGTGTCGTCGAACCACCAGACCGCCTCGCCGTCCGGCGGCAGGGCTCCTTCGCTGGTGCCGTGCGGCCGGTCGGTGACCTGGCGGGCGCTGCCGCTGCCGCGGTCCCAGGCGTAGAGCTCGTAGGTGCCCGTGACGTTGCTGACGTAAAGGCACCGCGAGGGGGCGTCCTCGGCCCAGTCGGGCAGCGACACGCGGGCCGCGCGGAAGCGCTGCTCCCAGACGGGGACGGTCATGCGGGCGGCTCCCGTTCTCGGGTCGGCAACGAGGAAGGGCCGCCCAATGGGCGGCCCGTCTTCGTCGGGAGAGTGCTGGTCGGGGTGACAGGATTTGAACCTGCGACCTCTGCGTCCCGAACGCAGCGCGCTACCAAGCTGCGCCACACCCCGGTCGTGCGCGGGTCACTCTAGCCGACGGCGTCCTCGGCGAACCCGGCGACGAGGTCGAGCAGGGTCGCCTCGGGGCGGCAGCACAACCGCACCGGCGCGTACGGCGAGGTGCCGAGGCCCGCGCTGACGTGCAGCCAGGCGGAGCCCTGCGACGACGGCCCTCGCGTCAGCCCCCGGGCGCGGGGACGGGGCAGGTCGCAGTTGGTGACCAGCGGCCCGAGGCCGGGCAGGCGGACCTGCCCGCCGTGCGTGTGGCCGGCGAGCACGAGGGCGTGCCCGTCGCGGCCGAACGCCTCGAGCAGCCGGCGCTGCGGGGTGTGGGTCACCCCGAGGGCGAGACCCGCGACCCGCCCCTGCACCCTCCGGTAGCGGTCGCGGCCGAGGTGCCCGTCGTCCGTGCCCGTCAGAGTGAGGTCGAGGGCGGGCAGGCGGACCCTGCGGTGGGTCAGGTCGGTCCAGCCCGCGGCGGTGAGCGCCGCGGCGACGTCGCGCCAGGGCAGGTCCTGCCGTCGCCGGAGCGGCGGACCGCCGCGCACGTAGGTCCACGGCCGAGGGACGATCGGCGTGAAGTAGTCGTTGTTGCCCGGCACGAACGCGCCGGGGCAGTCGAAGGCCGCCGCGATGCCGGTGAGCAGCGGCAGTGCGGCGTACGACGACAGGTGGTCGCCGGTCGACACGACGAGGTGCGGCTCGAGCCGGGCCAGCCGGCGCACCCACCCGGCCCGGCGCCAGGAGCCGGGGGACAGGTGCAGGTCGGATAGGTGCAGCACGCGCAGCGGCGTCCGCCCCGGCGGGAGCACCGGCACGCTCGCGCGGCGGAGCACGGGCAGGTGCGGCTCGACGAACGGCTCGAGAGCGGCCAGCGCGACCGCCCCCGCCGCGAGCAGGGTCGGCCGGCGCACCGCGCGACCGTAGTCTGCGCGGCATGGGAGCGCTCAAGGACCGCCTGCAGGACGACCTCTCCGCCGCGATCAAGGCGCAGGACGAGCTGCGCCGCGCCACCCTGCGGATAGCGCTCACCGCCATCGGCAACGAGGAGGTCGCCGGCAAGGCGGCGCGGGCGCTGTCGGACGACGAGGAGCTCGCCGTCGTCGCCCGGGAGGCGAAGAAGCGGCGGGAGGCCGCGGAGGCGTTCCGTACGGGCGGCGCCACGGATCGCGCCGAGCGGGAGCTCGCCGAGGAGCGGGTGCTGGGCGGCTACCTGCCCGCGCAGATCCCCGACGACGAGCTCCGCGCCCTCGTCGCCGAGGCGGTGGCCCAGGTCGGCGCGACCGGGCCGCGGCAGATGGGCGAGGTGATGAAGGTCGTGCGGCCGCAGACCCAGGGGCGGGTCGAGGGCGGGCGGCTCGCCGCGGCCGTCAAGGCGGCGCTGCCGGGCTGACCGGGTC
>JALYMN010000681.1 GCA_030773675.1 Actinomycetota bacterium | reverse complement strand
GCGCCGTCCGGCGGGGCCGTCACGCCGCGGCGCCGTCCGGCGGGGCCGTCACGCCGCGGCGCCCTCCGGCGGCTCCCCCAAGCTGGTCGTGATCTCGATGGCGCCCTTCAGGCTCCGCGCGACCGGGCAGGCGTCCCCGTGGACGGCGAGCACACGCTCGACCTTGTCCCGGTCCTCCTCGGCCACGTCGAGCCCCGAGTACGTGACCGCGATGCGCTTGACGACGAGGGTCTTGCCTTCGAGCTCGACCTCTCCGCGGGCGTGCCCCACCAGACCGGTGGAGTCGATCCGCCGGGCGCGCAGCGCGCCGGCGAACGTCCCGACCAGTCAACCGAGGGCGGCACCGATCAGGTGGTCGATGGTGGTGGCGTGCTCCGGGAACTGCCCCGGCTGCGCGCCGTAGTGCTCCGCGATCGCGCCGTGCATGCCGTACAGGGTCGGCTGCGCGTCGCCCGGCAGGTGAGCGGCCCTCAAGCCGTCCTCCCGACGCTCGACGCGGACCTGCGAGACGTAGGCGAGGTCTCCCACGGTTGCCCTCCTGGTGTCGGTGGCGGGTCAGACGCGCCGGGCGTACGGGCCCCAGCGCGGGTCGGCGATGCGGCGGTCGTGCCCGCTGCCGCGCAGCGGAAGCACCAGCAGCGCGCCCACGACGAAGCCCAGCACGTGCGCGCCGTACGCCACGCCACCGGCGTCGGTGACGCCCGCGCCGCGGAAGTAGAGGTACTGCAGCAGGAACCAGCCGCCGAGCACCAGCCACGCGGGCAGGCGCACCGGCAGAAAGAAGAAGAAGGTGAGCAACGACCACACCCGGGCCCTCGGGAACAGCACGAGGTAGGCGCCCAGCACGCCGGCGATCGCGCCGCTGGCGCCGACGAGCGGGGTGCTCGAGCCCGTGTCGAGCGCCGAGAACCCGTACGTCGCCGCGTACCCGCACACCAGGTAGAAGAGCAGGAACCTCAGCCGGCCGAGCCGGTCCTCCACGTTGTTGCCGAACACGTAGAGGAAGAGCATGTTGCCGAGCAGGTGCGCCCAGCCGCCGTGCAGGAACATCGCCGTGAGCACCGACAGGACAGGGACCTTCTCGAACGGCGGCGGGCTCTGCAGCTCGCAGCCCGTCTGGCCGGTGGCCGGGTCGCGGCCGACCTCGCCGTTCGCGGCGCGCGGCTCCTGCTCGTTGCTGATCACCTCGTCGGGCTGCGCGGCGTACTGGTCGAAGAACTCGAGCACCCGGCACTGCGCCGCCCCCGCCGGCTCGCCCGCCACGACCGGCAGCTGGAACGCCACCGGGCTGAGCACGAACGCGACGACGTTGACGAGCAGCAGGAGGTAGGTGATGACCGGTGTGCGTCGGACCGGGTTGACGTCGTGGACCGGCAGCACCACGGGCGGGCTCCTCGCGAGCGGGGTCTCGGCTAGGGCGTCAGGACGAGCTTGCCGAACACGTCCCCCGACGCGAGCTTCTCGAACGCGGCGCGGGCGTCCGAGAGCGGGAACACCTCGTCGACGAGCGGGCGCACCCCGGTGACGTCGAGGAAGCGCAGCAGCTGCTCGAGCTCGCCGCGGGTGCCCATCGTCGAGCCGAGCACCCGCAGCTGCAGGAAGAACAGGCGGTTGAGGTCCGCCGAGGGGTCGGGCCCGCTCGTCGCGCCGGACACCACGAGGGTGCCGCCGGGGCGCAGGCTCTTCATGCTGTGGCCCCAGGTCGCCTTGCCGACGGTCTCGATGACGGCGTCGACGCGGGCGGGCAGCCGGGCGCCGGACTCGAAGGCGGCGTGCGCACCCAGCTCGAGCGCCTTGGCGCGCTTGCCCTCGTCGCGGCTCGTGGTGAACACGGTCATGCCGGCCGCGCGGGCGAGCACGATGGCGGCGGTGGCCACCCCGCCGCCGGCCCCCTGGACGAGCACCCGGTCGCCCGGCCGGGCACCGCTCTGGGTGAACAGCATCCGGTACGCCGTCAGCCACGCCGTCGGCAGGCACGCGGCCTGCTCGAAGGACAGCCCGGCCGGCTTGGGGAGCAGGTTGCGGGTGGGCACGACGACCTGCTCGGCCAGCGTGCCCTGGTACAGCTCGGACAGGATCGTCCGCTTGGGGTCGACCGTCTCGTCCTCGCGCCACTGCGGGTCGCCGACCAGGCTGTGCACGACGACCTCGGTGCCGTCGTCCGTCACGCCGGCCGCGTCGCACCCGAGCACCATCGGCAGCCGGTCCGGCGCGAGGCCCACGCCCTTGAGCGTCCACAGGTCGTGGTGGTTGAGCGACGCGGCCCGCACGTGCACCCGCGCCCAGCCGTCGGGGATCTCCGGGGCGGGGCGGTCCCCCACCTCGAGGCCGGACAGCGGGTCGTCGGCGGACTGGGACACGCAGGCGGCGGCGAGCATGGCGGGCACCCTAGACGCGCCTGCTGCACGGCTGCCGACAGGGGGCGGTACGCACGGGCAGGGCCGCCGCTGGCGGACCTGTCGTTCGCCAGCGCCGCCGTCCGCCCCTGCCCGGAGCACCGCAGCGCTGCGGGCACGGGACGAC
>JALYMN010000680.1 GCA_030773675.1 Actinomycetota bacterium | reverse complement strand
CCGCCCTCCGCGACCAGCCCCTCGGCCGCCGGCGCGACCTCGTCGACCTCGGCGGGGCGCACGCCGGCCGCGCCGATCGCGGCGGGCAGCGCCGCGTCCGGCACGCCCACGCCGCGCTCGCGGCTGCCCGGGTCGTCCAGCTCGGCCAGCGACGCCTGGAGGTGGGCGCGCAGGCGGGCCCGGTACTCGCGCTCGAATGCCCGCAGCTGCTCCACCGACTGCTCGAGCTCTGCGCGCCGGCGCTCCATCGCGCCGACCGTCTCCTCCACGCGCGCCGCCGTCTCCGCCTCGGTGCGGGCGGCCTGCTCCCGGGCGGACGTGATGGTCCGCTCCGCCTCCGTCCGGGCAGCGGTGAGCGTGCGCTCGGCCTCGGCCCGCGCTCCGGTGACCGTCTGCTCGGCCGTGCTGGACGCCTCGGCGAGCGTGCGCGCCGCCTCCTCGTGGGCGGAGGTCAGCGTCTGCTCGGCTTCGGCGCGTGTGGCGGCGAGCTGCTGCTCCGCGCTCGTCCTGGCCTCGCCGGTGGTCCGGTCCGCGAACGCCTTGGCCTCGTTGGTCGTGCGCTCGGCGAACTCCCGGGCCTGCCGCCGGCGGTTCTCGGCCGACTCCGTCGCCTCGGTGCGCACCCGGTCGGCCTCCGCCCGGGCCTCGGTGAGCACCCGGTCGGCCTCGGCGCGGGCCTCCGCGAGGAGCTCGGCCGCCTCCGCCCGGGCCTCGGCCACCGCCTGGTCGGCCGTGCGCTGCGCGAGCTGCAGAGTGCGCAGCGCCGCCTCCGAGCTCTCACCGTCACCTGTCGTCGCTGCCGCCGGCTCGGGCGCGGCAGACCGCCCGACCCCGTCTCGCCGCAGCGTGTCGTTCTCCCGCAGGAGTCGCCCGATCTCGCTCTCGACCTCGTCGAGGAACGCGTCGACCTCCTCGAGGGCGTAGCCCCGGAAGGCGACCTTGAACTGCTTGTTCTGGACGTCGGTGGGGGTGAGCGGCACGAGGACACCTCAGGAGCGGCTGGAGCAGCGGAGGCGCGCGATGGTAAGCCTCCTCGTCCGCGCAGGTGAGGCTCGTGCAGGTGAGGGTCAGAGCCGCCCGGCGACCCCGATGAGGATCTGCACCGCGAAGAAGAGGACGAGGAAGCCGAGGTCCAGCTGCACCGACCCCAGGCGCAGGGGCGGGATCACCCGGCGCAGCGCCTTCAGCGGCGGGTCCGTGACGGTGTAGGTCAGCTCGAGGCCGACCGCCACCAGGCCGCTGGGCCGGTAGCTCCGGGCCAGGAGGAAGACGTACTCCATGACGATCCTGAAGATGAGCAGGACCAGGAAGACGTACAGCACGAACTGCAGCGCGCTACCGACAGGGGACACGGGTCCAGCCTACCGACCGGAGATCACACGCCACCCGGCGCGGACGGCTAGGACTGGTTGAAGAATCCGCCCTCGGCGATGAGCGCCTTGTCCTCGGCCGTCACCTCGACGTGCTCGGGCGACAGCAGGAAGACCTTGTTCGTGACCCGCTCGATGCTGCCGCGCAGGCCGAAGATCAGGCCCGCGGCGAAGTCGACGAGGCGCTTGGCGTCCGTGTCGTCCATCTCCGTCAGGTTCATGATCACCGGCGTGCCGGAGCGGAAGTGCTCGCCGATCGTGCGCGCCTCGTTGTAGGTGCGCGGGTGCAGCGTGGTGATCCGGTAGCTCTCGACGGCGGCCTCCGGGGCGGGAGCGGGGACGGGGCGGGGTCCGGGGTGGGGGGGGGCGACCGAGGTGTCGAGCGCCATCGAGCCGCGCGTGTCGAGGGACCCGCGCCGGGGACCCGCGGCCGCCCGCTCCGCCGGGGTCCAGCGCCGGACCGGTGCCGGCTCCTGCTCGTCGTACGGGTCGTAGCCGTCGTCGTAGCGCCGACCGTCCTCGTCGTCCTCGACGAGGCCGAGGTAGAGGCCGGCCTTGCGCATGAAGCCGGACATGAGGCTCTCCTCCGTGCGATCTGCCGCTCCCGCGGGGACCCGGACGGCGCCGTCCGGCGGGGCGGATCGGGCGGGGACGTTACCGGAGGACCGGCGGCCGGGCGCCGAGCAACGCCGTGCCGACACGCACCCAGGTGGCGCCGTGGGCCACCGCCGCCTCGAGGTCGCCGCTCATCCCCGCGCTCACGACGTCGGCGCCGGGGTGGTCGTCCCGCACGGACCCGGCGACCGCGGCCAGCCGGGCGAAGGCGGCCCCGGGGTCCTCGCCCAGCG
>JALYMN010000679.1 GCA_030773675.1 Actinomycetota bacterium | reverse complement strand
GGTCGTGGCCGACGGACACCGCCGGACGCTGATGGTCGGCATCGGCAACGGCCGCGGCATCGGCGGCGGCACGGTGCTGCTGCCGACGGCCGTCCCGGACGACGGGCAGCTCGACGTCCTCGTCTCCTACGCCACCGGGCCGTGGGCGCGGGCCCGGTTCGGCGCCTCGCTCGCCGCCGGCACCCACCTGCAGGACCGCGACGTGCGCTGGGCGCGGGGGCGCAGCGTCACGGTCAGCGGCGAGCGGGTCGGCGTGAACGCCGACGGCGAGGTCGGCGAGGAGGTCGAGCGGCGCACCTGGACCGTCGAGCCCGGCGCGTGGAGCCTGCTCCAGCCCGCCTGACCCGCCCGGCCCCGTCGACCGTCGGCGGCCGCGCCAGGATCACACCGCCCGTTCCCGGCCCGGGGACTAGAACCAGCCGCGCCGGGCGCCGAGCCGGCGCACCTCGGCGTCGAGCGGCCCGGCGAGCTGCCGCGGGTCGGTGTCGCGGTGCGACAGCCGCAGCCGGGACAGCGCGTCGCGGCCCTCGGTGAACAGCCCGCCGCGCCGGTCGGCCTCCAGGACGACGTCGGTGCCCTGCGCGTCGGCGAGGAAGGTGACCTCGAGCTCGTTCATGTGCCCGCGCAGCGACAGCGGCGGTGCGAGCTCAACCTCCTGGTAGAAGGGCAGGTCGCTGCCGGGCAGGCGGCCCTTCTCGACGTCCGCTCGCCGGAAGGTGAAGCCGAGGCTGCCGAGCGCGTCGAGCACCGCCTGCTGCACCGGCAGCGGCAGCACGGTGACCGGGTCGAGGTCGCCGGGGTCGACGGCGCCCGGGATGTCGACCCTGGTGCGCACCCCGAGGTGCACCCCGCGCAGGTGCCAGCCGCCGATCGCCGTGATCGGGGCCTGCCACGGCACGGCGAAGCGGAACGGCAGGCTGCGCCGCTCGTCGGGCTGCAGCGCGAACGCGCCGGCCACCGCCTGGGTGGCGAACCGGACGTCCTCGCGCCACTCGCTGTCGCCGGACTCGACCTCGACCGTCGCCTCGAGCGACACGCGGATCTCCCGGACCTCCTGGGCCACCGCCCCGCCGGTGAGGTGCACCTGGCCGGTCAGCGTGCCGCCGGGCGTCGTGTCGGCGCGGTCGAGCACGGTGTCGACCGACGCCCCGCCCGCTCCGAACCGGGCCATGATCCCGCGCAGTGCCATGCGTCCTCCTCGCCGTCGGGCCGCTCACTCTGCCCGACGGCACCGACAGGACGGGAAACCCCGTCAGAACCAGTGGCGCAGCAGGCTGCTCGCCTTCTCCTGGGCCTTCTGCGTGGCCGGGCGGTCCGCCCAGCGGCGCGGCTCGATGAGCTCGCAGCGGGGCAGCTCGGCGTCGAAGTCGTCCTCGAGCCGGCCGGTGACCTGCCGGTCCAGCACGGTGAGCACGACCTCCTCGTCGTGGCTCATGGAGCGGCGGTTCATGTTCGCCGAGCCCACGACCGAGGCGATGCCGTCGACGGTGAGCACCTTCGCGTGAAGCATCGACGGCTGGAACGCCCAGATGCGCACCCCGCCCTGCACGAGGTCCCAGTAGACCGCCTCGCTGGCCAGCTGGCAGACGCGCTTGTCGGCGTGCGGCCCGGGCAGCATCACGTCGACCTGCACGCCGCGCGCGACGGCGTCCAGCATCAGGTTCTGGAACGTCTCGTCGGGCTGGAAGTAGGCCGTCATCATGCGGACCCGCTCCTCCGCCGACTCCAGCATGATCCGGAAGACGGTGGCCATATCGTTCCAGCCGACGCTGGCGCTGCCGCGGGCGACCTGCACCACCGACCCGCCGCTGCGGCTGTGCTCCGGGAAGCAGTCGCGGTCCTCCCACAGCGGGTGGCCGGTCTCCGCCCAGTTCTGCGCGAACGCCGCGCACAGGCCGTCGACGGCCGGGCCGACGACCCGCACGTGGGTGTCGCGCCACTCCTTGTCGTCGCGGGCGTCGCCGCACCACTCCTCGGCGATCCCGACCCCGCCGGTGAAGCCGACCCGCTCGTCGACGATGAGCACCTTGCGGTGGGTGCGGTGGTTGTGCTTGTACGGCGTCAGCCACGCGCCCTGCCACACCGGCTTGCGGAACCACTCCACCTGCACCCCGCAGTCGGCCATGTGCTCGATGAGGTCGTCGTCGATGAGCCGCCCGCCGATGGCGTCGATGAGCACGCGCACCCGGACGTCGGCCCGGGCCCGCTCGGCGAGCGCGTGCGCGAACTCCCGGGCGATGTCGCCCTTCCAATAGACGAAGGTCAGGAAGTCGATCGTCGCCTGCGCCCCGCGCACCGCCTCGAGCATGGCGGGAAAGATCTGGTCGCCGTTGCGGAGCACGGTGATGTTGTTGCCCTCGCTGGCCGGCACGCCGAGCAGGCCCTCGAGCCGGCGCCGCAGTTGCTGTACGCGGTCGGGGCCGGCGACCCGGGCGGCCAGCGTCATGACCTGCTCCTCGGAGTCCACGGGCGCATCGTTACCCCACGGCCTGGTCCACCACCAACGCGACGGGAGCGCCCCAGGCGCGACGCCTCCCCCGCCGGCTCCCCCTGCCGCCTACGCTGGGTGCATGGCGCGACTCCCCGGTCTCGACGGCGCCTGGGCCCTGCTGCAGGCCCAGACGGAGGCGCTCGCCCAGCTGCCCGAGGTCGTGTCGCACTTCGGGGCGACCGTGCGCAGGCTCGGCGAGACCGTGCAGCAGGCGCGCGAGACCGTCCAGCAGGCCCGGGAGGCGCTGACCGCGCTGCAGCAGCTCACCGCCCGGGTCGACGGGATCGTCGGCGAGCTCGAGGACCCGCTCCGCGCGCTGCGGCCGGGGCTCGAGCGGCTGGCCGTCGTCCTGGACGACGACGCGGTCAGCGAGCTGCCCGACACGCTGCGCCGGGTGAAGACGGACGCCCTGCCGGTGCTGCGCACGCTCGCCGACACGCACGAGAAGGTCGCCGTCATCGCCGGCTCGACCGACCGGATCATGGGCCTCGTCGACGAGACGAGCCGGGCCTTCGCCGGGCTGCCCGTCGCCGGGCTGCTCGGACGCCGCCGCCCGGCGCCGCCGGCCGCGCCGCCGGTGGTCGTCGTCGAGCAGGACCCCCCGCAGCGC
>JALYMN010000678.1 GCA_030773675.1 Actinomycetota bacterium | reverse complement strand
GCCGCGGCCAGCGCCTCGGCGAGCGGCACGCCCACGGTGACGACCTCCCCGGCGTCCAGCCGCCCCCGGCGGCGCAGCAGCGCCGCCAAGGACCCGCCCGGGGCGTGGTCGAGCACGAGCCAGGTCGCGCCCTCGTCGGCCAGCACCGCCCGCACCCGGACCAGGTGGGGCGTGTCGAGCTCGCGCAGCACGTCGGCCTCGCCCCCGAGGCGCCCGTCTTCCAGGACGGCGGGTTCGACCCGGCGGACGACGACCAGCTCGCCCGTCCCGCGGTCGCGGGCGCGCCAGACCTCGCCGGCGCCAGAGCCGAGCCGGTCGAGCACCTCGAGACCGGGGAGCAGGGGCACCCGGTCACCGTAGGCAGTCCCGGGAGGCGTCGAGCACTCGTCCACAACTACTGTTCCTGCGGTGGCGGACGTCGTCGTGGTCGGGGCCGGGCTGGCCGGCCTGGCCTGCGCGCTGCACCTCGGCCGGGCCGGCGTCGACGTGGAGCTGCACGAGGCGGAGCCTGTGCCGGGGGGCCGCGTGCGCACCGACCGGGTCGACGACATGCTGCTCGACCGCGGCTTCCAGGTGCACAACACGGCCTACCCGGAGGCCCGCCGGCTGCTCGACCACGACCGGCTCGACTTGCGCGCGTTCACCCCGGGAGCGCTGGTCCGCGTCGGTGACCGGCTGCACCGGGTGGGCGACCCGCGCCGGGTGCCGTCGTGGGCGCCGTCCACGCTCGCCGCCCCGATCGGCTCGCTCAAGGACAAGGCGCTGGTCGGCGCGCTCGCCGCGCGCGACGCGCTGACCCCGCCGGCGCGGCTGCTCGACGCGCCGGAGACGACGACGCGGGAGGCGCTCGCCCGCCGCGGCTTCAGCGACGAGGTGGTGGAGCGGTTCTTCCGCCCGTTCCTGGCCGGCGTCTACCTCGAGGACGACCTCGCCACGTCCAGCCGCTTCTTCGACCTGCTCTGGCGCTCGTTCGCCCGCGGCACCCAGTGCGTGCCGGCCGCGGGCATGGGCGCGATCCCGGGCCAGCTCGCCGCGCGGCTGCGCCCCGGCGTGCTGCGGACCGACAGCCCGGTGGAGAGCCTGCCGCGCGCGCGTGCGGTGGTCGTCGCGACGCAGGCCTCGGCGGCGGCGCGGCTGGTGCCCGACCTCGTCGTCCCGGCCGGCAACAGCGTCACCACCCACTACCACCTGGCGCCCGAGCCGCCGACCCGCGAGCCGGCGATCGCGCTGGACGGCGAGCGCAGCGGCCCGGTGTCGAGCAGCGTGGTGCTCACCAACGCGGCGCCGTCGTACGCGCCCGGGCGTCACCTGGTCAGCAGCAGCGTGGTGCGCGGGCCCGCCGACGAGCCGACGGTGCGGGCCCACCTGGCTCGGCTGTGGGGCGTCGACACGGCGTCGTGGGAGCACGTCGCGGCGTACGAGGTCCGGGAGGCGCTGCCCGACCAGCGCCCGCCGATGGGATGCTTCCGCCGTCCGGTGCGGCTGCGCCCAGGGCTCTACGTCTGCGGCGACCACCGCGACTCGGCATCCATCCAGGGGGCGCTCGTGTCCGGACGCCGCGCCGCGACCGCCGTCCTCGAGGAGCTGTGCGCGTGAACGTCCTGGCCATCGGCGGCGGTGGGTTCCGCATGACGGAGCGGTACGGCGCCGCGCCCGGCCCGCTCGTCGAGCACGCCCTGTCGCTGACCGGCGAGGAGGCGCCGAAGGTCTGCGCGCTCTACACCGCCACCGGCGACGACGTGGCGCGCATCGCCGCCTGGTACGCCTGCTGGGCCGACCGCCCGGAGACCGCGAGCCACGTCGCCCTGCTGCCGATGCCCAACGTCGACGACCTGCGCGCCCACCTCCTCGCCCAGGACGCCGTGTACGTCGGGGGCGGCTCGGTGGCGGGCCTCATGGTGCTGTGGCGGCTGCACGGGCTCGACGCGGTGATGCGCGAGGCCTGGGAGGCGGGCGTCGTGCTGTTCGGCGTCTCGGCCGGCTCGCTGTGCTGGCACAGCGGCGGCACCACCGACTCCTTCGGTCCGGAGCTGCGGGCTTGGACCGACGGCCTCGGGCTGGTGGGCGGCAGCAACTGCCCGCACTACGACAGCGAGGAGCGCCGGCGGCCGCTGTACCAGCGGCTGGTCCGCGAGGGGGCGCTCGCCCCCGGCTTCGCCGCGGACGACGGCGTCGGCCTGCACTACCGCGGCCCCGAGCTCGTCGAGGCGGTCACCGACCGGGAGGGCGCCAGTGCCTGGCGGGTCACCGCGGACGGCGAGCAGCGCGTGCCGGCGCGGCGGCTCGGCGGCTGAGCAGAGGCCTCTCAGCCCGTGGTCGCGGCGATGACGCGGCCGAGCACGTCGTGGAGCTGCTGCAGCTCCACGACGTCGAGCCCGAGCCGACGGACCACGCCCTCGTGCACTCGCTCGGCGTCCGCCCGCAGGCGCTGGCCCTGGTCGGTCAGGGTGACGACCACCGAGCGCTCGTCCGTCGCCGCGCGCTGGCGCCGGACCAGGCCAGCGCCGTCCAGCCGCTTCAGCAGGGGCGAGAGCGTGCCGGAGTCCAGGGCGAGCAGGCCGCCGAGCTCCTTGACCGACAGCGCGCCGTGCTGCCACAGCGCGACCATGACGAGGTACTGCGGGTGGGTCAGGCCCAGCGGCTCGAGGAGCGGCCGGTACGTCGCCACGACGCCGCGGGCAGCGATGGACAGCCCGAAGCAGACCTGCTGCTCCAGGTCCAGCGGGTCCACCACGGCCGGTCTCTCGGTCAGCTCGTCCTCCTCGTCCCCTCCGCACCGACCAGCCCCCGTCGTCTTCCGGGAGGCTACAATGGGTGGTGCGCAATGGAATAGATCGCTATCCACAAGGCTTCACCGGCAGCGCACCGATCCAACCGCTGACCGCACGCACGTGCCAGTCGAGCGGGCCCTGACCCCCGTCCGTCGTTGAGCGGATGCCGGGAGCGACAAGCTCCCGCGAGGAGGTACAGGGATGTTCCCTCCGAGCACGTACACGGCGAGCTGCCGCCGCGACGGCGCCGACTGGCTCGTCCACGTCCCCGGCCTGGGCAGGACGGTGCGCACCGCCCGGCTGACCCAGGTGGAGGGAGCCGCACGCGCACTCGTGGCCGCCTGCAGCGACGAGCACTCCGCCGCCTGCCGCGTCGTCGTCGAGCTCGACGTCCGGCACGGGCTGTCGGAGCTGCTCGACGCGGCCGCGGCCGCCCGGCAGGACCCGGACCGCGTCTCGGTCGAGGCCGTCACGCTGCGCCGCGGGCTGGCCCGGCGGCTCGTCGCCGAGGGGCTCGACGTCCGCGACGTCGCCGCGCTGCTGGGACTGTCCTATGGGCGCGCGCTGCAGCTGGTCGGCGAGGGGCACGCGCCGCGGACCACGACCCGGCCGCTCACGCTCTCCCCACCCCCACCCCCACCCCGGGGAGAGCCGGACGCCGGCCTCGCCGACGACCGCCACCCCGCGCCAGCCGCGCCCCCGGCCGTTACGCCGGCAGCCGGCCAGACCGACAGGACCGACGTGCGACCACACCGCAGCTACCGGCACGAGGCCTACCTCTACCGGGGCCGGCAGGGCTTCCTGGACACGACGGCGCCGTTCGTCGCCGAGGGCGCCGCGCTCGGGCAGCCGGTGATGGTGGCCGTCGTGCCCGCGCGGCTCGAGCCGCTGCGCGCCGCGCTCGGCGCGCGGGCGGAGCACGTGTACTGGGTCGACACGGCGGAGCTCGGCGCCAACCCGGCGCGGATCATCCCCGCCTGGCGGCAGTTCGTGGACGACCACGGCGGCGAGGCGCGCCCGGTGCGCGGCGTCGGGGAGCCGGTGTGGGCTGGCCGGCGCCCGGCCGAGCTGGTCGAGGGCCAGTTCCACGAGGCGCTGCTCAACCTGGCCGTGGAGCCGGACACCCCGCTGTGGCTGCGCTGCGCGTACGACGCGCAGGCGCTGCCCGCCGACGTGCTGGACGAGGCGGCGCGCAGCCACCCCGCGCTGGTCGACGGCGAGGACTACCTCGGTAGTCGCAGCTACGGCGGCGCGGACCACGCCTCGACCGTCTTCTCCGGTGCGCTGCCCGAGCCGGACGCCGGCGTCGAGGAGCTCGCGTTCGACGAGGAGACCCTCGACGCCGTGCGGCGCACCGTGCTGGCTCGGGCCGAGGAGGCCGGGCTGGGCCACGGCCGCAGCGCCGACCTGGCGCTCGCCGTGGCGGAGGCGTCGTCCAACAGCGTGCGGCACGGGGGCGGGCGCGGCCGGCTGCGCGTGTGGCAGCAGGACGACGCGCTCGTCTGCGAGATCACCGACAGCGGCGAGATCGCCGACGCGCTCGCCGGTCGCCGCACCCCGTCGCTGACCGCGGAGGGCGGGCGGGGGCTGTGGATGGTCAACCAGCTCGGCGACCTGGTGCAGCTGCGCTCACGCCCGGGGAGCTCGACCGTGCGCGTGCTCAGCTGGCTGTAGGCCGCGCCCAGCCCAGCGGAGCGCCGCCCGCGTGCTTCGGCGGCCGCCTCGACAGCCGCTCGGCGCCCAGACCCGGTCGCCGAGTTCGAGGGTCAGCGCGGGCACGAGCAGCAAGCGGACCACCAGGGTGTCGAGCAGGACGCCGAACGCCACGGCGAAGCCCAGCTCGGCGAGGGGCACCAGCGGCAGCACGCCGAGGACGGCGAAGGTCGCGGCCAGCAGCACGCCGAGGACGGCGAAGGTCGCGGCCAGCACCACCCCGGCCGAGGTGATCACTCCGCCGGTCACGGCGAGGCCGGTGAGTGTCCCACGGCGGGTGCCGTGCAGGACGGTCTCCTCGCGCACCCGGGTCATGAGGATGATGTTGTCGTCGATCCCGAGCGCGACGAGGAAGACGAACGCGAACAGCGGGAACGATTTGTCCGCGCCCGGGAAGCCGAAGACGTGCTCGAAGACCAGCGTGCAGGCGCCGAGCGTCGCGCCGAAGCTCAGCACCACCGTGGAGACGAGCAGCAGCGGCGCGACGACGGCGCGGAGGAGCAGCACGAGCACTGCGAGGATGACCGCGAGCACCAGCGGGATGACCACCGTCCGGTCGCGCTGCGACGCGGCCTGCACGTCGACGTCGATCGCCGGGAAGCCGCCGACGACGGCGGCGGCGTCGAGGTCGCCGACCGCGCCGCGCAGCGCCCGGACCGCGGCCGACGCCCGATCGCTGTCGCCCGGCACGCCCAGCACCACGTCGAGCAGCACGTGCC
>JALYMN010000677.1 GCA_030773675.1 Actinomycetota bacterium | reverse complement strand
TGTCCGGACAGCGAGTAGAGGGTGAAGCCCGGCGATTTCTCGGTGCCCATCGACTTGAACCAGTCGACGCCCCCGCGCACGATCGCCGGCACGCTCGCGATGGACTCGACGTTGTTGATGACCGTGGGGCAGCCGTACAGCCCGGCGATCGCGGGGAACGGCGGGCGCAACCGCGGCTGGCCGCGGTAACCCTCGAGGGAGTCCAGCAGCGCGGTCTCCTCACCGCAGATGTAGGCGCCGGCGCCGGCATGCACGGTGATCTCCAGGTCGAAGCCGGAGCCGAGGATGTTCTTGCCGGCGAACCCGGCTTCGTAGGCCTCGGCCACCGCGGCCTGCACCCGCCTGATGACGTGGGCCACCTCACCGCGGATGTAGATGAAGGCGTGGCCCGCGCGGATGGCGTACGAGGAGATGATGACGCCCTCGACCAGCTCGTGCGGGTTGGCGAGCATGAGGGGGATGTCCTTGCAGGTGCCCGGCTCGCTCTCGTCGGCGTTGACCACGAGGTAGTGCGGCTTGCCGTCGTCCTTCGGGATGAAGCCCCACTTCATGCCGGTTGGGAAGCCGGCGCCGCCGCGGCCGCGCAGGCCGGAGTCCTTGACGAGCTGGATGAGCGCGTCGGGCTCCATCGCGAGCGCCTTCGGCAGCGCCTCGTACCCGCGGTGCCGGGTGTAGCCGGCCAGGGTGAAGGAGTCGGCGTCGCCCCAGTTGCGGGACAGGACGGGGGTGAGCACGGTCAGGGCCTCTCGTTGCGCTCGTCGTACTCGGGCACGCGCTCGCCGCGCTCCTCCGCCAGGCGGACGCCGGCCAGGGTGGCGGGTCCGGCCTGCACCCCCTGCGTCGCCACGCCGTCCGGGAAGCCGGCGAGCACGCGCGACATCTCCTTGAATGTGCACTGCCGGTCGGGGCCGCGGGTCGGCGCGACCGGCTCGCCGGCGCGCAGCCGGTCGACCAGGTCGCGGGCCGTCGCCGGCGTCTGGTCGTCGTGGAACTCCCAGTTGACCATCACCACGGGGGCGTAGTCGCAGGCGGCGTTGCACTCGAGGTGCTCGAGGCTGATCATGCCGTCGTCGGTCGTCTCGTTGTGGCCGACCCCGACGTGCTCCTTCAGCGACTCGAAGATCGCGTCGCCGCCGAGCACCGCGCACAGCGTGTTCGTGCAGACACCGACGTGGTACCGCCCCGCCGGCCGGCGCCGGTACTGGGTGTAGAAGGTCGCCACGGCACCGACCTCGGCCTTGGTCAGGCCGAGCTCCTCCGCGCACAGCGTGATTCCTTCCGGGCTCACGTAGCCCTGCACCGACTGCACGAGGTGCAGCATCGGCAGCAGCGCGGAGCGCGACTTGGGGTAGCGCGCGACGATCTCGCGCGCCTCGAGCCGGGTCTGCTCGGTGAGCGGCGGCACGCCCTCGGGTACCCGGGTGCTGTCCGGCATGCCGATGTCGACAGGCTGGCCGATCTGCTGGCTGGCCACTAGCGGTCCACGCTCCTCGCGCCGTGCGTCGCGGCGCCGCTCACCGGTCCACCCCGCCCATGACGGGGTCGATCGTGGCCACGGCGGCGATGGTGTCGGAGAGCAGGCCGCCCTCGCAGGTGGCGGGCACGGCCTGCAGGTTGACGAAGCTGGGGTCGCGCACGTGCACCCGGTAGGGCCTCGTGCCGCCGTCGCTGACGACGTGCAGGCCCATCTCGCCGCGCGGCGCCTCGACGGGCACGTACACCTGGCCGGGCGGGACCCGGAACCCCTCGGTGACGAGCTTGAAGTGGTGGATGAGCGCCTCCATCGAGGTGCCCATGATCTTCTTGACGTGGTCGAGCGACTGGCCCATGCCGTCGCTGCCGATCGCCAGCTGCGCCGGCCACGCGATCTTGGTGTCCTCCACCATGACAGGCCCGGGGCGCAGCCGGTCAAGCGTCTGCTCGATGATCTTCAGAGACTCGTAGATCTCGCGGACGCGGACGAGGAAGCGGCCCCAGCCGTCGCCGGTCGTCTCGACCGGGACGTCGAAGTCGTAGGTCTCGTAGCCGCAGTACGGCTCGACCTTGCGCAGGTCCCAGGCGAGCCCGGCGCTACGCAGCATCGGCCCGGTGACGCCGAGGGCGATGCAGCCCTGCAGGTCGAGCACGGCCACGCCCTGCAGCCGCCGCTGCCAGATCGGGTTGCCGGTGAGCAGGTCGTCCACGCCCTTCATGCGCGTGCGCAGGGTGTCGACGAGCTCGCGGACCTTCTCGACCGTGCCGGGCGGGAGGTCCTGGGCGATCCCGCCGGGGCGCACGTACGCGTGGTTCATGCGCAGACCGGTGATCATCTCCAGGACGTCGAGGATGAGCTCGCGCTCGCGGAAGCCGTTGGTCATGGCGGTGAGCGCGCCGAGCTCCATGCCGCCGGTCGCGAGGCCGACGAGGTGGCTCGAGATCCGGGTCAGCTCCATCGTGAGCACCCGGATGACGGTGGCCCGCTCCGGCACCTCGACGCCGAGCAGCTTCTCCACCGCCAGGCAGTACGCCGTCTCCTGGAAGATCGGCGACAGGTAGTCCATGCGCGTGACGAACGTGACGCCCTGCACCCAGTTGCGGTACTCGAGGTTCTTCTCGATGCCGGTGTGCAGGTAGCCGATGACCGTCCGGGCCTGGGTCACGGTCTCGCCCTCGAGCTCGAGGACGAGCCGGAGCACGCCGTGGGTCGACGGGTGCTGTGGGCCGAGGTTGACGACCATGCGCTCGTCGCCCTCGGCCTCCTCGAGCAGCCGGTCCCAGTCGCCGCCGGTGACGGTGTAGACGGTGCCCTCGGTCGTCTCGCGCTCGCCTGCCCGCAGGACCGGGTCGTCCACGGCCTCGGCGGGGTCCGCACCGAGGCGCTGGCTACCGTGCGTGCCCTGCGTCGTGGTCATGCCGCCACCTCTCGACGGTGCGTGCTGAGGTCGGTCCTGCGGGAGGTGTGGGCGCGGCTAGGCATAGGCCCGGCGCTCGTCCGGGGGCGGGATCTGCGCGCCCTTGTACTCCACCGGCACGCCGCCGAGCGGGTAGTCCTTGCGCTGCGGGTGCCCCTGCCAGTCGTCCGGCATGAGGATCCGGGTCAGGCCGGGGTGGCCGTCGAAGACCACCCCGAACATGTCCCAGGTCTCGCGCTCGTGGAAGTCGGCGGTCGGGTAGACGCCGGTGACCGACGCGACGTGCGGGTCCTCCACCGTCACCGCGGTCTCCAGGCGCAGCCGGCGGCGGTAGGTCATCGACGTCAGGTGGTAGACGACGTGGAGCCGCTCGGGCAGGTCGGGGTAGTCGACGCCGCTCACGCTGGACAGCAGCTCGTAGCGCTGGTCCGGGTCGTCGCGCAGGACCTTGCAGACCTCCGCGACCCGTGCGGGCGCCACGTGCAGGGTCAGCTCGCCCCGGTCGACGACCACTCGCAGCACGGCGTCGGAGAAGCCGGGCCAGGCCTCGGCGAGCGCGTCGACCGCCTCCTCGAACCACCCGCCGTACGGGCGCGGCGTCGACAGCGCGGGCGGGCGCCGGCGGACCAGCCCGCTGAAGCCGGACGTGTCGCCGCCGAAGGTCGCGCCGAACATGTCCGAGCCGGCCCGGTCGTCGCGCGGCGCGGCGACGGCCGACGCC
>JALYMN010000676.1 GCA_030773675.1 Actinomycetota bacterium | reverse complement strand
GCCCCCAGGTCAGGCGTCCGCGCCGCGCAGCGCGCCGAGCAGCTCGGCGGTCACCTCGTCGGTGCTCGCCGTCCCGCCGAGGTCGGCGGTGCGCACGCCGGTGTCGTCGAGCACGTGCTCGACGGCGGCGAGCACCGCGGCGGCGGCGTCCGCGTGCCCGAGGTGCTCGAGCATCATCGCGCCGGACCACACCTGCCCCAGCGGGTTCGCGCGGCCCTGCCCGGCGATGTCGGGCGCTGAGCCGTGCACCGGCTCGAACATCGACGGGAACTCGCGCTCGGGGTTGAGGTTGGCGCTCGGCGCGATGCCGATGCTGCCCATCACCGCGCCGCCGATGTCGGTGAGGATGTCGCCGAACAGGTTGGAGGCGACGACGACGTCGAACCGGCCCGGGTCGAGCACGAACATCGCCGCGAGCGCGTCGACGTGGTACTCCGACAGTTGCACGCCCGGGCGCTCGGCCGCGACCTCGCGCACGACCTCGTCCCAGAACGGCATGGTGTGGATGATGCCGTTGGACTTGGTGGCCGACGCCAGCCGGCCGGACCGCTGCGCGGCCAGGTCGAGCGCGTAGCGGGTGACCCGCTCCACGCCGGCGCGGGTGAACACAGACTCCTGGACGGCGAACTCGCCGGGTGTGCCGCGCCCGAAGCGGCCGCCCATCTCCGAGTACTCGCCCTCGCTGTTCTCCCGGACGACGAGCATGTCGAGGGCGTCGACGTCGCGCAGCGGGCTGGTCATCCCGCGCAGGAGCTTGACCGGCCGCAGGTTGACGTACTGCCGGAACGCCCGGCGGACCGGGATGAGCAGCCCCCACAGCGAAACGTGGTCGGGCACCCCCGGGAACCCGACGGCTCCGAGGAACACGGCGTCGTGCTCCCCGAGCAGGTCCAGACCGTCGTCCGGCATCATCGCGCCGGTGCGGGTGTAGCGCTCGCAGCTCCAGTCCAGCGGCGTCCAGGAGAAGGCGAACCCGTGCCGGCGGCCGACCTCCTCCAGCACCTGCTGGGCGGCGGGCACGACCTCCTGGCCGATGCCGTCGCCGGGGATGACGGCGATGCGGTGGGTCCCCGTCACCTGACGAGAGCCAGCGCGATCGGCGGCACGTAGGTGACGACGAACAGAGCGCCGAGCAGCACGACCGCGCTGGGGATCGCCGCGCGGGCCACCTGGAGGACGCTCATGCCGGTGAGGCCGCTGGCGACGAACAGGTTGAGACCCAGCGGTGGCGTGATCATCCCGATCTCGAGGTTCATGATCATGATGATGCCGAGGTGGATGGGGTCGACGCCGAGCTCCACGGCGATCGGCAGGAGGATCGGCGCGATGATGAGGATGGCGCTGGAGGTCTCCATGAAGCAGCCGACGACGAGCAGCAGCAGGTTGACCACCAGGAGGAACGCCCACTTGTTCAGCTCGAGGCCGAGCAGCCCCTCGGCGATCTCGCCGGGGATGCGCTCGCTGGTCAGCACGAACGTGAACAGGATGCCGTTCGCGATGATGAACATCACCATCGCCGAGGTCCGGGCCGAGCCGAGCAGGATGCTGCCGAGGTCCTTGACCCCGATCTCGCGGTAGACGAACAGCGCGAGGAGCAGGGCGTAGAGCACGGCCATCGCGGCGGCCTCGGTGGGAGTGAAGATGCCACCGTAGATGCCGCCGAGCACGAACAGCGGCAGCAGCAGGCTCAGGAGGGCGTCACGCAGCGCCCGCGTGCGCTGCGCCCGGGTCAGCACGAGGGCGTTCTCGCCGGTGCCGTACCCCCGCCTGCGGGAGACGATGATGACCATGATGAGCAGGAGTAGCCCGGCGAACAGGCCGGGCAGCACGCCGGCGAGGAACAGGTCGCCGATGTTCTCCTCGGTGGCGATGCCGTACACGATGAGCGGGATGGACGGCGGGATCAGGATGCCGAGGGACCCGCTGGTCGCGATCAGACCCGTGGAGAACCGCTGGGAGTACCCGCTCCTGATCATCGCCGGGATGAGCAGGGTCCCGACCGCCACGACCGTGGCTGGGCTCGAGCCCGAGATCGCCGCGAAGAACACGCACGACAGCACCGCGGTCATGGCGAGTCCGCCGCGGAACTGACCGACGACGGCATTGCCCGCCTCGGTGAGCCGTCGGCTGATCCCGCCTCGACTCATGATGTTGGCCGCGAGGACGAAGAACGGGATCGCCATCAGCGGGAACGTGTTGAGCGCGTTGTACAGCGTCTCGGAGGGCTGGGTGAGAGGAATGGTCGTGTAGTAGAAGAAATAGGCGAAGGCGGTGAGGCCGAGCGCTACCGCGATCGGCGTGCTCGACAGCAGCAGCGCGAACAGCACGACGACGAGCGCGACGGTGGCGTTCATGGGCGAGTTTCCGTCGAGCCGGAGCCGTGACCCCGTTCGGGGCCGGGGGCGCTGTCCGGGGCGGCGTCGCGGCGCACGTCGGTGCCGCCGCCGCCGACCGCGGCGTCCTCGCGCGGGTCGGTGCCGAGCACCGGGTCGACGTGCATGCCGATGCCCTCGGCCTCGGCCTCCAGCACGCTCTTGGCCGCCTCGGGGTGCGGGTCACGCCCGGTCACCTGCCGGAACAGCACCTCGAGGGCGCGCAGGAACATGAGGGTGAGCCCGAGCGGCAGGGCGAGGTAGATCACCCAGAGCGGCAGCTTGAGCGCCGGCGTCACGGTGTTGCGGGCGGCCGGCTCGAACAGCATCAGCCACCCGAACCCGCCGAGCGCGGCGAGGTAGACGAGCAGGAGCACGGTCGCGAGGACCTGCACGGTCAGCTTCGCCCGGCCCTTCAGCATGATCGGCAGCAGGTCCACCTTCACGTGCTCGTCGTGACGAAGTGTGATCACCGCCCCGACGAACACCGAGAGGAGGATCAGGTAGATGACCGCTTCCTCGGACCAGAAGATGATGTAACCGAAGAGATACCGCAGGATGACCGCGGCGACGGCGACGAGCGCCGCAGCGGCGAGAGCCGCGGCCGCCACGACGTTCTCCACCACGGTCAGCGTCCGGCCCAGCCGATGCACCTCGTGCTCCTCTCGCAGGTGACGGGGGCGGCCGTTGCGGCCGCCCCCGTCACTGTCTGACGTGTCGCGGAGACTACGACTGGGACTGCTCGTCCTGCAGCAGCTCGTCGATCAGCTCCTGGCCGATGACGCCCGCGTGCTTCTGCCACACGCTCGGCACGACCGCGTCCTTGAACGCCTTGCGCTGCTGCTCGTCGAGCACCGTGATCCTGGTCGTGCCGGCCTGCTCGACCGTCTTCTTGGCCTCCTGGTTGATGTTCGCGGCGACCTCCCGGTTGAAGTCCGAGGACTCCTGCGCCGCCGTGTCCACCGCCTGCTTGAGGTCGTCGGGGAGACCTTCGTAGAAGTCCTGATTCACCACGAGCACGTAGCCGATGTAGCCGTGGTTGGACTCGGTGATTTGCTTCTGGACCGTGTGCATGTTCTGCGACTCGATATTCGAGTAAGGGTTCTCCTGGCCGTCCACGACGCCCTGCTGCAGCGCGTTGTAGACCTCGGCGAACGCCAGCGGCGTGGAGGAGGCTCCCCAGGCCGCGAACTGGTCGCGCAGCACGTCAGACGGCTGAATGCGGAACTTGAGCCCCTTGAGGTTGGCAGGGGTGTTCATCGGCCGGTTCGACGACAGCTGCTTGAGACCGTTGTCCCAGAGGTTGAGCACCTTGACGTTCTTCTCCGCCAACGCCTGGTTCTCGAAGATCGCCTTGCCGACCGGGGTGTCGGGCGACGCCACCTCCGGGATCTCCTCGACGCTGTCGAACAGGAACGGCAGGTCGAGCACCTGCAGCTGCGGCGCGATCGTCGTGAACTTCGCGCTCGCCGGCGCAAGCATCTGCACCGCGCCGTTCTGCAGGGCCTGCAGTTCGTCCTTGTCGCCGTACAGCTCGGAATTGGGGTAGATCTCGACCTTCAGTCGACCGTCGCCCTCCCGCTCGGCGACCTCCTTGAACTTCTCCGCCGCCTGGCCCTTGGGCGTCTGTGGCGTGACGACGTGCGCGAACTTGATCGTGAAGGTCTGACCTTCGCCGCCGCCGCCTCCGCCGCCGCGCGCTCCGCCGCAGGCCGACAGGGCCAGGGCGGCCGCGAGGGCGGCGACCACCGCTCGACGTCGCTTCTGCGTGCTCCGCACCACGTGCACCACTTCCTCGTCGTGCCGCCGGTACGGCGGCTGCACCTGCTCGGGTTGTCACTGATGGGGGCCGTCACCTGTTGAGGCGCCACCTGCGGTCGGACCGTACGGCCCCGGAGGTGCCCCAGGTCTTACGATGTGGTCACAGTTGTACGGCCATTTGTACCGGGCTGTCCAGCAGCGAGCAGCCCCGGCCCCACCCGGAGCACGACCTCGCGGAACGCGCGGACTGGTCTCGGTTCCCCCTCCTCCCGCCGCCAGACCAGGCCGAGAGTGCGGGTCGGCCGCGGCTCGACCACCTCGAGCTCTACCACGCCGCCGTCCAGGCCCCGGGGGTCGGCCGGCAACAGGGCGACCCCGAGCCCTGCCGCCACGAGACCGCGGAGCGTGTCGATCTCCTCGCCCTCGAAGGCGAGCTGCGGCACGAAGCCCGCCGTCCGGCACCACGCGTCGGTCGTCGTCCGCAGCCCGTAGCCGCGCTCCAGCGCGACGAACTGCTCCTGCGCCGCCTCGCCCAGTCGGATGCGGCGCCGCCGGGCGAGCGGGCTGTCAGCCGGCACGACGAGGTGCAGCGCCTGCTCCTGCATGGGCCGGGTCGCCAGGCCGGGCTCGTCGGGCAGCGGCGAGGTGAGGCACAGGTCCAGCGCGCCGCTGCGCAGCAGCTCCAGGAGCACCTCGTGCCCGCGCTGCACCAGTTCGAAGCGGACGCCCGGGTGCTCCCGTCGGAACTCCCGCAGCAGTCCCGGGACGGCGACGCCGCCGAGCGTGTGGAGGAAGCCGAACGAGACGCGTCCGGCGTCCGCGCTGACCTCGCCGGTGACGGCGCGCAGTCCGGCCTCCAGCTCGGCGAGGGCGCGCTCGACCGACTCCGCCAGCAGCGCTCCGGCACGGCTCAGCCGCAGCGCGCGGCCGGAGCGCAGGAACAGGGCCACGCCGAGGTCGGCCTCCAGCCGCGCCAGGCTGCGGCTGAGCGTGGGCTGCGGCACGCCGAGCGCCGCGGCCGCCCGCGTCACGTGCGACGTGCGGGCCACCGCGGCGAAGTGCGCCAGGCGGGGCGCCAGGACAGACACCAGCGCGGGCACACGCTCATGCGTCGTCGTCATGAGTACATGCTCCTCCATGTATTGGACGCATGCCTGTTGCAGGGGCAGCATGGTGCGGTGACGACGACCGCTCCCCCGCCTGTGCACGGGCACGAGCGCGGCACGCCGGGCTACCGCCGGCTCGTCGGGGCGATCTGGGCGGCGGGAGTCGGGTCCTTCACCCTGCTCTACGCCCCGCAGGCGCTGCTGCCGCTGCTGTCCGAGGACCTCGACGCGACGCCGTCGACCGCGGCCCTCGTGGTGTCGGTGGCGACCGGGACGCTGGCCCTGGCGCTCGTGCCGATGAGCGCGCTCGCCGAGCGGGTCGGGCGCACGCGGCTCATGACCGTCGCGCTGGCGACCGCGGCGGTGCTCGGGCTGCTCGCGCCGCTGGCGCCGTCCATCGAGGTGCTGCTCGCGCTGCGGGCCGTCCAGGGTATCGCGATCGCCGGGCTGCCGGCGCTGGCCATGGCCCACCTGTCGGAGGAGGTCCGACCGGGAGCCGTGGGCGGGGCGATGGGCCTGTACGTCGCCGGCAACACGATCGGCGGGCTGTCCGGGCGACTGCTGTCGAGCGCGGTGGCCGACGTCGCCGGCTGGCGCGCCGGCTTCGCAGCCGTGGGCGTGCTGTCGCTGCTGTGCGTGCTCGCCTTCCGGGTGCTGCTGCCTCCGCCGACCGCCGCGCCGGCACCGGTGAGCCGCGGCGTCATGCTCGGGCACCTCGGCACGCACCTGCGCGACCCCGGCGTGCGACGGCTGTGCCTCACCAGCTTCGTGATCATGTCAGCCTTCGTCACCGTCTACAACTTCCTCGGCTACCGGCTGCTCGGGCCGCCCTTCGGGCTGTCGCCGACTCTCGTCGGTCTCGTGTTCCTCGCCTACCTCGCCGGGACGACGACCGCGCCGACCTCGGGGCGGCTCGGTGACCGGCTCGGACGGCGCGCCGTGCTGCTGGGCAGCGTCGTGCTGTCCCTCGCCGCGGTGCTGCTCACCCTCAGCGACGCCCTCCCGCTGGTGCTCGCCGGACTCGTGCTGTTCACCGTCGGCTTCTTCGGGGCGCACACGTCCGCCAGCGGCATGGTCGGCAACCGGGCCAAGGTCGGCCGGTCTCAGGCCTCGGCGCTCTACCTGCTCGCCTACTACGCGGGCAGCAGCGTCGGTGGATGGGTCGGCGGTCTCGCCTACGAGCGCGGCGACTGGCCGGCCGTCGTGGCCTACGTCGGCGGCCTGACCGTCCTCGCACTCGGGCTGGCGCTGCTGCTGCGCCGCACCCCGCCCCTGGCCGCTCCGGTGCCGCCGCCCGGCTGACGCGCCGCTCAGGCGCCGCCCGAGCCCCCCTGGTGCACGGCGACCGAGGGCTCGATGCCGTCGGCACCCACGACCTCGCGCCAGGCCTCGAACCCGACCTGGAAGGCGACGATCCCGGCCTCGGGCAGGGCGATCTCGATCGCCTCGAGGATCTCCTGCGGCGTCACGCCGAGGTCCAGCGCGACGCGGATGTGGCTGGTGATGTGCCCCTTGGACGCACGCATCACGGTGAGGCTGAGGATGAACAGCAGCTCCTTCGTGCGCCGGTCCAGCGTCCGCTGGGACAGGTAGGCCGCGTCGACCAGCCCGTTGGCGGCCTGCAGCACGTCGTAGTCGTGCTTGGCCATCACCTTGTGGTAGTCGAGGACGTAGCCGCGCTTGCGCGCCATCTCGTCGATGTAGCGCTGCTTCTCATCCTGCCGGTCGTGCTGGTCGGTGCTGTCAGCCACGGGCTGCGTCCTCCTCGACGGTGTGTGCGTTGTGGTCTGCCGGCTGGGTGCGCAGGCGGGTGCCGGCGCGGGTCTCGACGTAGGCGGCGATGTGGGTGTGGTCGGCGCCCTCGGGCAGGGTGCGGCCGGCCGCGGTCCACTCCTCGAGCGCCCCGGCCGACAGCGGCACCGGGGTGCCGGTCTCGTGCGCGAGCTCCAGCGCGGTGCGCAGGTCCTTCACCATGAGCCGGAGCGAGAAGCCGGAGTCGAAGTCGCCGGACAGCACGAACCGCTCCACCTTGACCTCCGTCGCGTGGTTGCGGCCGGTGGAGCGGTTGAGCACGTCGAGCATGACCTGCGGGTCCAGCCCGAAGTTCGCGCCGACCGCGAGCACCTCGGAGGCCGCGGCGAACCCGATCGCCGACAGCAGGTTGTTCAGCGCCTTCATCGCGTGGCCCGCCCCGGGGCCGCCGACCCGGGTGACGTCGCCGCCCATCGCCGCGAGCAGCGGCTGCACGCGCGCGTAGGTCGCCTCGTCGGCGCCCACCATGATCGCGAGCGTGGCGTCGCGCGCGCGGGCGACACCGCCGGAGACGGGGGCGTCGACGTATGCGAGGCCGGCCCGCTCCGCCTCCGCGGCGAGGGCGACGGTGCTCGACGGCCGGGACGAGCTCATGTCGACGACGACGCCGCCCGGCGGGAGGTGCGCGAGCAGCCCGTCGGCGCCGCGCAGCACGGCCTCGACGGCCGGGCTGTCCGGAAGCATGAGGACGACGGTCCGGGTACGCCGGGTCGCGGCGGCGAGGTCGCCGGCCGGGACCGCCGTGGCTCCGAGGTCGCCGGCCAGCGCCGCCGCCCGGGCCTCGTCGACGTCGCGCAGCAGCAGGTCGTGGCCGCCGCGGGCGAGCGCGGCGGCCATCGGGGTGCCCATCGCCCCGAGGCCGAGGAACAGGACCGGGTCGTCCGGGCTGCGCGTCGGGCTGCTCACGGCTCTCCTAGGGTCGGCGGGTGGCTGAGGCAGGTCTGCGCGGTGGTGCTCGACGACTACCAGGGAGTCGCCGAGGGCCTCGCCGACTGGGGGTCGCTGTCCGGCTGGGCGGTGGAGTTCGAGCGGGCGAGGCTGCCCGACGACGACGCGGTGGTGGCCCGGCTGGAGGGCGTGGATGCGGCGGTGCTCATGCGTGAGCGCACGCCGTTCCCGGACCCGCTGCTCGCCCGGCTGCCCCGGCTGCGGCTGCTCGTGACCGGCGGGATGCGCAACGCGGCCGTCGACCTGGACGCCGCCGCCCGGCGCGGCGTGACCGTCTGCGGCGTGCCGGGCGGCTCGCCCGCGACCCCCGAGCTCGCCTGGGCCCTGCTGCTCGCGCTGCTGCGCTCGGTCTGCGCGGAGGACGCCGCCCTGCGCTCCGGGCGGTGGCAGAGCACGGTGGGGCACGGGCTGGCCGGGCGCACGCTGGGCGTGGTCGGCCTCGGCAACCTCGGCCGTCGCATGGTGCCCGTCGCCCGCGCCTTCGGCATGGGCGTCCTGGCCTGGAGCGCGAACCTCACCGCGGAGGCGGCCGAGCAGGCGGGCGCCTCCCGGGTCGGCAAGGCCGAGCTGTTCCGCCGCTCGGACGTCGTCAGCCTGCACCTCGTGCTCAGCGAGCGCACCCGGCACGTCGTGGGGCGCGAGGAGCTCGCGCTGCTCGGGCCCGGCGGCTTCCTCGTGAACACCGCGCGCGCCGGACTGGTCGACCCGTCCGCCCTGCTCGAGGCGCTCCACTCGGGCGGCATCGCCGGAGCCGCCCTGGACGTGTACGACCGCGAGCCGCTCCCGCCGGACGACCCGCTGCTGCGCGCGCCGCGCACGCTCCTCACCCCGCACCTCGGCTACGTCACCCGGGACAACCTCGGGCACTGGTACGGCGGCGCCGTCCACGCGCTGCGCGCGTACGCCGACGGCGCGCCGGTGCACGTGCTGGCCGGCCCTCATGGCAGCAGCGCCACGTAGCGCCAGTCGAGGACGTCGCGGGGCGCGTCGCCGGGGCCGCTGCGCGCGGTGACCAGGGAGCGCAGCGAGGCCAGCCGCCCGCCTGCCGGGCCCGGCCGCACGTCCTCGACGAGCACCCTGCTGGCGAGGGTGTCGCCTTCCCGGACCGGCCCGGTGTGGTCGCAGCCGTGCCAGGCCACGACGGTGACGATCTCGGGCAGCGCGCGCAGGGCCTGGGTCAGCGCGAGCCCGATGGTGTGGCCGCCGTAGACCAGGCGGGTGCCCGCCTCGTCGTCGGAATGCGTGCGGGCGACGTTGAGGGTGAGCCGGGCGAGCTCGGGCGCGCTCGACACGACGTCCCCGCCGACCACCCGCCAGGTGGTGCCGGGCTCGACGGGACGGCGCAGGCTCGCGGGCAGCGCGTCGCGGAACGGCCGGAGCGACCAACCGGCGGCGACCTCGCCCGGATCCTCGACGTCGCGCCCCACGACGGCGAGGTCGTCGGCGTGCCTGGTGCGGGCGGCGGGGTCGCGCAGCGGCAGCATTGCGCAGCGCCAGAAGTCCAGGACGGTGCGCCCCTGCTGGTCCCTCGTGGAGATGCGCAGCGCGACCAGGCCGGTGGGCGCGCGGTCCGGGCGCGGGCTGTTCTGCCGCAACCCGACCACCTCCGCCCGCGTGCGCAGGGCGTCGCCGATCGCCGGGGCGGACCGGAAGGCGAGGCCGCGGTAGAAGAGGTTCGCGCGCACGTGGTGGGTGACCGGGGTCGACTGGCCGATCGCAACGTCCCAGACCAGCGACGGCGGGGCCAGCGGTCGCTCCTGCCCGGTGACCGCGCGGGACAGGTCGGCGTCGAGGGCCAGCCGCAGCCGCTCCCCCACGACGGCGGCGTGCACGGCGGCCGCGCCGTCGGTGAGCGTCATCGGCGGGGCGGTGTCGAAGACGTCGCCGTGCGACAGCTCGTCGAAGCAGGGCCCCTCGGCCGACAGCTCGCTCACGACGCCTCCGTTGACGCCTCGGTCCGGGCCAGCACGCGGCGGGCGGCCACCGCCACCGCCTCGTCCAGCATCTCCCCCTCGAGCTGCACCGCTCCCGCGGCGCCCTCCCGCGCGGCGCGCTCCAGCGTGTCCAGGACGGCGCGGGCGTGCTCCACCTGCTCCGGCGAAGGCGTGAACACCGCGTTGAGGGCCTCCACCTGGCGGGGGTGGATCGCCCACTTGCCGTCGAAGCCGAGGTCGCGGGCGCGCTCCGCCGAGGCGGTGAAGCCCTGGTCGACATGCACCCCCAGGTAGGGCCCGTCGACCGCCATGACCCCGCGCGACCGCGCCGCGACGAGGACGGCGGTCTGCACCGGCAGCCACAGCGCGAGCCGCCGCTCCGGCGCGGCGACGAGGCCCAGCGAGGCGGCCAGGTCGGCGTAGCCGAGCACGAGCGCCTCGAGCCGCTCCCCCGCGCGGACCGTCTCGGGCAGCGCGGCGAAGCCGGCGGCGGTCTCCACCAGCGCCTGGACGCCGGTGCGGCGGCGGCGCCCCGACCGCGCCTCCGCGCCGTCCAGCAGGCGGTCGAGGAAGGCGAGGTCACCCGGGCCCTCGACCTTGGGCAGGACGAGGGAGCCGGGCAGCACCGGGAGCTCGGCGAGCGCCGCGACGTCCAGGGCGCACCAGGGCGAGCGTGCGGGGTTGACCCGCACCGTCACCCGGTCGACGGCGCTGTCGGGCAGCTCGCGCAGCGCCGCCACCAGCAGCCCGCGGGCGCGGTCCTTGCTACCCGGCTCGACGGCGTCCTCGAGGTCGAGCACCACCTGGTCGGCCGGCCCGGCCAGCGCCTTCGCGGTCTTGCGCGGGTCGCTCGCCGGCACCGAGAGCACCGACCTGCGACGCGTCGGCGCGGGGGGCGGCAGGGACGGGACTGCGGTCACGGGCACTCCTCCTGGGCTGCGTCGGGCTGCGCGCGCGGTCGGACACCGGGCTTGACGACCGCCCGGCACCCTCACACACTGACCGCGCCGACTTTGGCCGTACCAATGAGGCATCGGACCGGACGGTACCGGTCCCGTCCGTCCCCGGTCCCGTCCGCGTTCCACCCCTGTCCGTCGAGGAGCAGCCGTCGCCACCCGCACCAGCCCGGACGAGAGCGCCTACCGCTCCCTGGCCCGCGAGCTGCGCACGGCGCTGCGCGAGGGGCGGTACGGCGTGAGCGGGCGGCTGCCCACCGAGGCCGAGCTCGCCGCGACCCACGGGCTGAGCCGGCAGACCGTGCGCCGGGCGATGCAGGACCTCGTCAGCGAGGGCCTCGTCTACCGCGTGCCGGGCCGCGGCACGTTCCCCGCGCCGGCCGACGGGCGCTACCTGCGCTCCTTCGGCTCGGTCGAGGACCTCATGGGGCTCTCGCTCGACACGTCGATGGAGGTCGTGGCGCCGCTGCGCCGGCGGGTCGACCTGGCCGCCGCCGGGCGCCTGCGCCTGGACAGCGACGTGGTCAGCAGCGTGTCCTTCCGTCGGCGGCACGACGAGCACGCGCTGTGCTTCACCCGGGTGAGCCTCCCGCCCGACGTCGGCCGGCTGCTGGCCGACGTGGCCGAGCTGACCACCCCCGGCGCCGTCAGCCGGCACACGGTCCTCGGACTGCTCGACGCCCGCCTCCCGGAGCGGGTGCTCGAGGCCGAGCAGAGCGCGAGCGTGGGGCCGCTGCCGGCCGACGCCGCCGCCGCGCTCGGCCTCCCCGACGGGCTGCCCGTCCTGCAGATCGACCGCGTCTACTCCAACGCGGCTGGGCGGGCGGTCGAGCTCGCCGTCAACTGGTTCCACCCCGACCACTACTCCTACCGCGTGCGGCTCCGCCGCTCCGGCAGCTGACGCCCCGTTCCGCAACGACCGCACCCGGAGGACCCGTGCCTCACCTGGCCGCCGAGCTGGCCCGCTGGGCCGTCGACCTGACGCCCGCACCGGAGGACCTCGCCCTCGCCGACCGCGCGCTGCTCGACACGCTCGCCGTCGCGGTGGGCGCCCGCCGCGACCCGCTCGTCGAGGTCGCCCGCGACCTGCCGGAGGCGGCCCGCTGGGCGGCGCTCGGCCACGCCCTGGACTTCGACGACCTGCACATGGAGTCGACGACGCACATCAGCGTCGTCTGCGTGCCGGCGGCGCTCGCGGTCGGCGGGGAAGCCACGGCCTACCTCGCCGGCGCCGGCGTGATGGCCCGGCTCGGGAGGGCCCTGGGGTGGCCGCACTACTCGGCCGGCTGGCACGCCACCTGCACGGCGGGCGCTCCCGCGGCCGCGGTGACAGCCTCGGTCGCGCTCGGCCTCGACGCCGAGGCGACCACCCGCGCGCTCGCCCTCGCGG
>JALYMN010000675.1 GCA_030773675.1 Actinomycetota bacterium | reverse complement strand
CCGTCATCCCGCCCGTCGACGAGCCGCCGTCGCCGGCGGTGATGCCGGTCCGGCGTCCGTCGTGACGTCCGGCTTCCCGCGCGTGGGCGTCGGCACCGACGTGCACCCGCTCGAGCCGGGCCGGCCGTGCTGGGTCGCGGGTCTGCTCTGGGACGGCGAGGACGGCTGCTCCGGGCACTCGGACGGCGACGTCGCCGCGCACGCGGCGTGCGACGCGCTCCTGTCCGCGGCGGGGCTCGGCGACCTGGGGAGCGTGTTCGGCACGAGCCGGCCCGAGTGGCGGGGGGCGAGCGGTGCGGTGCTGCTGGCCGAGACGCTCCGCCGGCTCACCGCCGCCGGCTTCGCCGTCGGGAACGTGGCCGTGCAGGTCGTCGGCAACTCGCCGCGGATCGGCCCGCGCCGCGCCGAGGCGGAGGCCGCGATGTCGGCGGCGCTCGGCGGAGTGGCGGTGTCGCTGTCGGCCACGACCACCGACGGGCTGGGGCTGACCGGGCGGGGCGAGGGGCGCGCGGCCGTGGCGACCGCCCTGGTCGTCCCGAGGAGCTGAAGGGCGTCGTAGCGGTCCGCCCCGTCACCGTGCGCCTGGGAGGGCGCACCGCTCCGGTCGTCGTCGGGCGGCCCGCGAGGGCGAGGGCCGCCGCGCGCCACGCCCCTAGGCTGACCGGGTGAGCCTGCGCCTGTACGACACCGGGACGCGCTCGGTGCGCCCGCTCGTGCCGCTGCGCGAGGGGCAGGTGGGCGTGTACGTGTGCGGGCCGACCGTGCAGGCCGCGCCGCACGTGGGGCACCTGCGCAGCGCGGTCGCGCTCGACGTCCTGCACCGCTGGCTGCGCGAGCAGGGACTGCAGGTCACCTGGGTCCGCAACGTCACCGACGTCGACGACAAGATCATCCATGATGCGGCGCACGACGACGAGCCGTGGTGGGCGCTGGCCACGCGGCAGGAGCGGGCCTTCGAGCAGGCTTACGCCGCGGTGCAGGTGCTACCGCCGACGGCGACGCCGCGCGTGACCGGCAGCATCAGCGAGATCGTCGCGCTGATCGAGACGATCGTCGGCAAGGGGCACGCCTACGAGAGCGACGGCGACGTCTACCTCGCGGTGCGCACGGTGTCGTCGTACGGCGCGCTGTCGGGCCAGGACCTCCAGGCTCTGCGCTCGTCGGGGAAGACCGTGGCCCACGGTCACACCGGCGCCAAGCGCGACCCGCTGGACTTCGCGCTGTGGAAGTCGGCGAAGCCGGGGGAGCCGTCCTGGCCCTCCCCGTGGGCCCGCGGCCGCCCGGGCTGGCACATCGAGTGCTCGGCGATGGCCGTCGCTCACCTCGGCGAGGAGTTCGACCTGCACGCCGGCGGGGTCGACCTGCTGTTCCCGCACCACGAGAACGAGGTGGCGCAGTCGACCTGCGCCGGTCACGCGTTCGCCCGCGGCTGGCTGCACCACGGCCTGGTGACGGTCGCCGGCGGCGCGAAGATGAGCAAGAGCGACGCCGCGACGGTCACGGGCGTGCGCGAGGTGCTCCGGCAGGTGCGCCCGCAGGTGCTGCGCTACGCGCTCGGCGCGGCGCACTACCGCTCCCCGCTGGTCTGGTCGGCGCAGGTGCTCGCCGACGCCGAGGCGGCGTACGGGCGGATCGAGACGTTCGTGCGCAACGCCCGCGCAGCGCTCGGTGAGGCGACGGCTGCCGGTGGGGCGAGCGGTGCGGCGTGGCAGGAATTCGCCTCGTGCCTGGACGACGACCTCGGCGTCCCGCAGGCGCTCGCGGTCGTGCACACCGCCGTGCGTACCGGCAACGCCCAGCTGGCCGCCGGCGACCTGACCGCGCTCGCCCCGACCCTCGCCGACCTCCGCAGGATGCTCACCGTGTTGGCGCTCGACCCGGTCGAGCAGTGGCCGTCGACCGGCGGCGGCGAGCTCACCGCGGTGGTCGACGAGCTGGTCGCGCTGGCGGTCGAGGCACGGGCGCAGGCGCGGGCGCGCAAGGACTGGGTGCAGGCCGACGCGCTGCGCGACCGGCTCGCCGCGGCCGGCGTGGTGCTCGAGGACACCTCCGACGGGGTGCGCTGGCGCCTTGCTGTTCCCGTAGCCGTCCCGTAGCCGTCCAGCAGCCGTCGAGCAGAGGAGCGGCCGTGGCCGAGCAGCGCAAGGGTGTGGCGAAGGGCGGGCAGGGCGGCCGGGCCGGCAAGACCGGTTCGCACCGCAAGGGGGCCGCGAAGGGCTCCGGCGGGCAGGGCAAGCAGGCGCTCGAGGGGCGCGGGCCCACACCGCCCGGGGAGCAGCGCACGGGGCACCCGGCGGCAC
>JALYMN010000674.1 GCA_030773675.1 Actinomycetota bacterium | reverse complement strand
GCCG
The DNA here is from genome assembly GCA_030773675.1 of Actinomycetota bacterium. Next base: position 9,863 of record JALYMN010000674.1, on the reverse strand, counting down.
CGGCTGCTGAGCTCCGGGTGACCGGCCGGTTTCCGTCCCGTCCGGGTGCGGCACAGGTCCGGGCGTGGTCGCCATCATCTCGCTGCTCGCCATCCTCACCCTGTCGATCGTCATCACGCGCGTCGCGACCGTGATGCTCACCGCCACCGGGCTGTCTCGCGACATCGCGCGCTTCCAGGCGCGCTCGGCGTTCAGCGGCGCGGGGTTCACGACCAGCGAGTCCGAGTCGGTCGTGAACCACCCGTTCCGGCGCCGGATCGTGCTGCAGCTCATGCTCGTCGGCGCCGCCGGGGTGGTGACGAGCCTGACCTCGCTGCTGCTGTCGTTCACCGGAGCGACCGGCGCGCAGACCGCCAACCGCATCGTGGTCCTCTTGCTCGGCCTGGTCGGCCTCCGGCTGCTCGCGGGCAGCCGCTACGTCGACCAGGCGCTCACCCGGGTCACCGAGTGGGGGCTGCGGCGCTACACCCGGCTCGACGTCCGGGACTACGACAAGCTGCTCCACATCTCCGACGAGTTCACGGTGGCGGAGGTCGAGCCGAAGGCAGGTCACTGGATGACCGGGCGGCGACTGGACGAGCTGCGCCTGCGCGAGGAGGGCCTGATCGTGCTCGGGGTCTACCGGCGCGACGGCAGCTACCTCGGCGTGCCCGCCGGTCCGACGCTCATCCAGGAGGGCGACCGGCTGGTGGTCTACGGCGAGGACGAGCGCGTGGTGCAGCTCGCGGAGCGACCCGCCGGACCCGACGGCGACCAAGCGCACGCCGACGCGGTTGCCGACTACGCGGGAGAGCGGGCCCGCGCCGAAGACGTCGAGTAGCACCGCCGCGTAGGCTCTTCGCGTGCAGATCCGACGGCTCGGCCGGGTGCCGTACGACGACGCCTGGCGCCTCCAGCAGTCGGTCCACGCGCAGGTCGTGGCCGGAGCAGAGGACGTCGCGCTGCTGCTGGAGCACCCCCCGGTCTACACTGCTGGCAAGCGGACCGAGCCCTGGGAGCGCCCCCTCGACGGCACCCCCGTCGTCGACGTCGACCGCGGCGGCAAGATCACCTGGCACGGTCCGGGGCAGGTGACCGGCTACCCGATCGTGCGGCTCGCCGACCCCGTCGACGTCGTCGACTACGTGCGCCGGCTCGAGCAGGTCCTGATCGACGTGTGCGCCGCGTTCGGTCTCGACACCGCGCGCGTCGACGGACGCTCCGGGGTGTGGACGACCGACGGCGCCCGCAAGTTCGCCGCGATCGGGATCCGCGTGTCGCGCGGCGTGACGATGCACGGCTTCGCCCTCAACTGCGACCCCGACCTGTCCGCCTACGACCGCATCGTGCCCTGCGGCATCTCGGACGCGACGGTCACCTCGCTGTCGCGCGAGGTCGGCCGCGACGTTCCGGTCGACGAGGTGCTGCCACTGCTCGCGGGACGGCTCCCGCGCCTGTCCGCCGCGCAGCGGGAAGACGCCCGCCCGGCGGGGGCGTTGACGTGAAGCGATGACCACCGTGAGCCCCGACGGGCGCAAGATGCTGCGCCTCGAGGTGCGCAACGCCGCGACGCCGATCGAGAAGAAGCCGTCGTGGATCCGGACCCGCGCCGTCATGGGCCCGGAGTTCACCGAGCTCAAGGGCCTGGTGCGCCGCGAGGGGCTGCACACGGTCTGCGAGGAGGCCGGCTGCCCCAACATCTACGAGTGCTGGGAGGACCGCGAGGCGACCTTCCTCATCGGCGGTGACCAGTGCACCCGGCGCTGCGACTTCTGCAACATCGACACCGGCAAGCCCGCGGCGTACGACGTCGACGAGCCGCGCCGAGTCGCCGAGTCGGTCGCGACCATGGGCCTGCGCTACGCGACGATCACCGGGGTCGCCCGCGACGACCTGCCCGACGGCGGCGCCTGGCTGTACGCCGAGGCGGTCCGCCAGGTGCACGCCGCGCTGCCCGGCGTCGGGGTCGAGCTGCTCATCCCCGACTTCAACGCCGACCCCGACCGGCTCGCCGAGGTGTTCTCCAGCCGGCCCGACGTGCTCGCGCACAACGTCGAGACCGTGCCGCGGATCTTCAAGCGGATCCGGCCGGCGTTCCGCTACGAGCGCTCCCTCGCCGTGATCACGGCGGCCCGCGAGGCCGGACTGGTGACCAAGAGCAATCTCATCCTCGGCATGGGCGAGACCCGCGAGGAGGTCAGCCAGGCGCTCGCCGACCTCGTCGAGGCGGGCTGCGAGCTCGTGACGATCACGCAGTACCTGCGGCCGTCGCCGCGGCACCACCCGGTCGAGCGCTGGGTGGTGCCCGAGGAGTTCGTCGAGCTGGCGACCGAGGCCGAGGGCCTCGGCTTCGCCGGGGTCATGAGCGGGCCGCTCGTGCGCTCGTCGTACCGGGCCGGCCGCCTCTACCAGCAGGCCCTGGCGCAGCGGGCCGACGCGTAGCAGGCTGCGCAGCACGCTGGCCGGCCGACCGCCGCGCCGGCGAGGTTCACCGTCCCGACACGCTGCCGACACGCAGCGCGGCGACGCTGGCCCCCGACCCCACCCGACCTCCGCAGGGGGAGGCCCTCGTGCCGCAGACCGTGCACCGCCCGTCCGACCAGGCCGCGCCTGCGGCGCTCCCCGCGGCGCTGCGGGACCTCTACGCCAACGCCGTGCCCGGCCTGGTCAGCGCGGCGGTGCTGACCACGGTGCGCGCCACGCTGGTGATCCTCACCGCCGGGCTCGACCAGGAGGCCCGGCGCAACGCCTGGGCCGCGACGTCGGAGGGCGCCGCCCGGGCGCGGGCGCGCCGGGAGGCCGAGGCGGCGCTGCGCGCGGCCCGCGTGCTGCCGGTCTCCGAGAGGACAGCCCGCGCCGCGCACTGACCGCCGGGCGGTCTAGCGTGCGCGCATGCTCGAGCCCGTCTACACCCCTGTCCTCGGCCTGGCGCTCGGCGTCTTCAAGGCCCTCGGCATCCGGTTCGACGTCAGCGGGCGCGAGCACGTGCCGGCGGCCGGGGCGGCCGTCATGGCCATCAACCACGTCGGCTACCTCGACTTCGCCTTCGCCGGGCTCGCCGCGTTCCCCAAGCGGCTCGTCCGGTTCATGGCGAAGAAGGAGGTGTTCGACCACCCCGTCGCCGGCCCGCTGATGCGCGGCATGAAGCACATCTCGGTCGACCGCACCGGCGCCGCCGCGGACAGCTACCGGCAGGCGCTGCAGGCGCTGGCCCGCGGCGAGATCGTGGGCGTCTTCCCGGAGGCGACGATCTCCGAGTCCTACGAGCTCAAGGAGTTCAAGACCGGCGCCGCCCGGATGGCCCAGGAGGCGGGCGTCCCGCTCCTGCCCTGCGTCGTCTGGGGCAGCCAGCGCATCCTCACCAAGAACCGCCCGCGGGACCTCACCCGGGGCACCCCCGTCCGGATCGTCGTCGGCGAGCCGTTCACCCCGGTCGGCGACCCGGTCGCCGCCACCGTCGAGCTCAAGGCACGGATGCAGGCGCTGCTCGAGCACGCCCGGGCGACGTACGCCGGCGCGCCGCGCGGGCCGGGCGACGACTGGTGGGTCCCCGCGTCCATGGGCGGCAGCGCCCCCACGCTGGAGCAGGCGGCGGAGGCCACCCGGGCCCGCGCCCGGGAGTGGGCGGCGGCCCGCGCCGCCGCGCGCAAGGCCACGGGAGGGTCGGGCTCCCCCTCCTAGACTGGGCGCATGGTCTCGTTGCGCCGCTCGAAGGCACGCGCCGGCACGGGCGGCGCCCCGGCCAAGCCCCGTCGGCCGCGCGGTGCGCGGTTGAAGCAGATGCGGCAGGCCTTCACGCTCACCCGGCAGGCCGACCCGCGGATGCCGCTCTACGTCGTCGCCGCGCTGCTCGCGCCGTTCCTGCTGCTGCTGGCGATCGGGCTGGTCGTCGACGCGCCTTTCCTGCTCGGGGTCCTCGGCCTGACCGTCGGGCTGCTCGCCGCGACCTTCGTGTTCGGCCAGCGCGTGCAGCGCACGGCGTACTCGCAGGTGGAGGGGCAGGTCGGGGCGGCCGCGGCGGTCCTGTCGAACATGCGCGGCGACTGGCGGGTGACGCCGGCCGTCGGCTTCACCCGCGAGCAGGACCTCGTGCACCGCGTCGTCGGCCGTCCGGGGATCGTCCTGGTCGCCGAGGGGGCGCCGAACCGCACGCGCTCGCTGGTGGCCAACGAGAAGAAGCGCCTGGCCCGCTTCGTGGGCGACACCCCCGTGTACGACGTCCAGGTCGGCGAGGGCGACGGCCAGGTGCCGCTGCGCGGGCTGGAGCGGCACTTCGCCAAGCTCCCGCGCAACATCACCGGCAAGGACGTCAACGTGGTCGACCGCAAGCTCAAGGCGATGGCCCCGGCGCTGCCGGTGCCCAAGGGGCCCGTCCCCACCCGCGTGCCGCGCGGCCGGGTGCGTTGACCCCTCCCGCGCCTGTCGCCGTTGCTGCGCGGTCTGCCTGCGCGGTCCGTCCTAGGCGCGGACGACGACCGTCCCGGCCGCCCGGTCGTGCAGGCCGCGGCCGGCGCCGTCGGTGATCACGGCGGGCACGAGCAGGACGAGCAGGGCCGTGCGCAGCGCGGCCGGGACGAGCCCCGGCCGGCCGCCGTCGTCCAGGCGCACCACGCGCAGCCCGAGCAGCCGCATGCCGGGCGTCTGGCCGGCCAGCACGAGACCGGCGATCGTCACGACGGCGAGCACGGCGATCGGCGTGACGCCGTCCCCGATCGTCACCGTGCCGCTGGTGTCGATTGGGTCGAGCAGCCGGGCGATGAGCCCGCTGCCCAGCGCGTCGACGGCGAAGGCGAGCACTCGGCGGCCGGTCGAGGCGGCCTCCCCCGTCCTCGTACGATCGGCCACGCTGCGAGGCTAGTCGCGGCGGCCGCCCGGCGCCGCCGGGCGTAACGGTGGTGAAACACACGAGACACTGCCGAGACACAGCCTCGACGTAGCGTCGGGGCTCCCGCACACGCCGGTGTGCCCCCTGCACAGACGCCGTCAACGGAGGACGTCCTTGTTCACCAGCGCCTCAGAGGTCCTGAGCTACATCGAGCAGGAGGGCGTCGAGATGATCGACGTCCGCTTCTGCGACCTGCCCGGCGTCATGCAGCACTTCACCGTGCCCGCCGGGTCCTTCGGCGAGGACGTCTTCACCGACGGTCTGGGCTTCGACGGCTCCTCCGTGCGCGGCTTCCAGGAGATCCACGAGTCGGACATGCTGCTGCTGCCCGACCCGACGACCGCCCGGATCGACCCGTTCCGCACCCGCAAGACGCTGATCGTGAACTTCTTCATCCACGACCCGCTGACCGGCGAGGCGTACTCGCGCGACCCGCGGAACATCGCCAAGAAGGCCGAGGCCTACCTCAAAGGCTCGGGCATCGCCGACACGGCATTCTTCGGAGCTGAGGCCGAGTTCCACATCTTTGACAACATCCAGTTCGACAGCCAGCCGCAGGGCAGCTTCTACCGCATCGACGCCGAGTCGGCGGCCTGGAACTCCGGCCGGGACGAGGACGGCGGGAACCTCGGCTACAAGCCCCGCACCAAGGGCGGCTACTTCCCGGTCTCCCCCACAGACCACTACGCCGACCTGCGCGACGAGATGGCGGTCCGGCTCGAGGAGGCCGGCATGGTCGTCGAGCGCGGCCACCACGAGGTCGGCTCGGCCGGACAGCAGGAGATCAACTACAGGTTCGGCAGCCTGCTCGAGAGCGCTGACATGATGATGCTCTTCAAGTACATCATCAAGAATACGGCCAACGAGTACGGCAAGACGGCCACGTTCATGCCCAAGCCCGTGATCGGCGACAACGGCTCCGGCATGCACTGCCACATGTCCCTGTGGAAGGACGGCGAGCCGCTGTTCTACGACGAGGTCGGCTACGCCGGGCTGTCCGACACCGCCCGCCACTACATCGGCGGGCTGCTCCACCATGCGCCGTCGCTGCTGGCCTTCACCAACCCGACGATCAACAGCTACCACCGCCTGGTGCCCGGCTTCGAGGCTCCGGTCAACCTGGTCTACAGCCAGCGCAACCGCTCGGCGTGCATCCGCATCCCGATCACCGGCAACAACCCCAAGGCCAAGCGCCTGGAGTTCCGCTGCCCCGACCCGTCGAGCAACCCCTACCTCGCGTTCTCGGCGATGCTCATGGCCGGCCTCGACGGCATCCGCAACAAGATCGAGCCGCCGACGCCGGTCGACAAGGACCTCTACGAGCTGCCGCCGGACGAGCTTGCTGACGTCGCGCAGGTGCCCGCCTCCCTCGACGCCGTCCTCGACGCGCTCGAGGCCGACCACGACTACCTGCTCGAGGGCGGGGTCTTCACCGAGGACCTCATCTCGACCTGGATCGCGTACAAGCGCGAGGTGGAGATCGACGCGATCCGGTTGCGCCCGCACCCGTACGAGTTCGCGCTGTATTACGACATCTAGCCGATAGGGGCCTCTGACCTGCGTGTTTAGGCGGAGGCCCCGCCCGCGGTCCGCAACGAGTCCGCACGAGCCGCCAGCACCGCTCCAACGGCGGCTCGCGTGGACTCGTCGCTGTCCGGCCACAGGTGCGCGTAGGTGTTCAGGGTCGTCGTCGCGGACGCGTGCCGCAGCCGCGCTTGCACGACCTTCACGTCCGCGCCGGACGCGATGAGCAGCGAAGCCAGGTAGTGGCGCAGGTCGTGGAAGCGGAAGCCCTCGGGCAGCCCCTCGACCTGCGTCCGCGCCCGTCGCACCGCCCTGTCGACCATCCACGGCCCAGCCGCTCCCCCGCGCCCGTCCGTGACCAGGCGCCCGGTACTGCTCGGGAACGCCGCGACCGACGCCGAGAGGGTCAACGCCAGCTCGGCCGGGATCGGCACGGGCGTCCGCGACGTCTTGGTCTTGAGCTCGACGTCCGGCCACTGCACAGCCGGCTTCACGATGCCGCGCATGAAGTCCACGTCGCCGACCCGGAGCGCGACCGCCTCAGCAGTCCGCAGGCCCGCGAACGCGCCCAGCAGGACGGCCACGCGCATGTGCTCGGGCACCGCGTCGTGCAGCGCCCACACCTGCGCTGTCGAGGCGACGTAGGGCCGCTGCTTGCCGGCGCCCGGGGAGGTCCGCCGGCTCACCGGACTGCGCGGCAGGATGCCGTCGTGCACCGCGTCGCCGAACACCTGGCCGAGCCGTGCGTGCAGCGCGTAGACGTAGGAGTCGGCGGCGCCGTCGGCCTTGAGCTTCGAGGTCCACGCCTTGACGTGGGACGGGCGCACCGCTGAGAGCTGCAGCGGACCGAACGCCGCGGTGATCTGCTTGAGGTGGACCTCGGCCTGCCGGACGGTCGACCCGCGGTTGGTGCGGTAGCCCTCGAGCCACGTGTCGCACCACTGGCTGACCGTCGTGCGCGCGGTCTTCGGGTCGACGTAGGTCCCGCCGACAACCGCGGCCGTGACCTCGTCGAGCCACCGTTGGCCGTCGACCTTGCGCGTGAAGTGCCGGGAGTGCTCCTTGCCGGCTTCGTCTCGGTAGCGCGCCCGCCACCGGCCGTCCGGGCGCTTGGCGACGCTAGCCATTTAGGGGCTGCAGGATTGCACGGGCGAGACGCTCAAACGCCTTTTGCACTTCATCCGGAACGCCAGGCATCGGAATCACATCGAAGACGACCCGACCCATATCAGCGTAGCTTTGAAACAGCCGCTTCCTGCTGCTTTCCTGCAGGCGAGAGGCTTCCTGCACGGCGGTCAGCAGTTCACTGGCGGCGTCCGTCAGACCTTTCTGCGCACGGGTGATCCGCACCAAGAGCTCAGCAGCCTCTACCTCGAATAAGAATTCTAGCGGCGTCAGGAGCTCTTCAAGGGGTGCGTCGAAGATTTTAGCGAAGGCCACCAATTCGTCCACGGAGATGCGTCGCGGAGGGTCACCCTTCTCGATCTTGAATATCGCGGATCCCGCGATGGGACAGCCCGCGGCGGTCAGCCGGCTCGCCGTGCCCTCGTAACTCCACCCTCGCTGCTGACGCTCGTACGCGATGCGGCGCGCGAGGTTCGGCTCCTGGCTGATGACTCGAGTGGGGTTCGGACGTGGCATGCGGCCACCCTCCTTCCTAAGCGGAAGCGAACGTATCTCAGTGGGCTGGACGGCGTCAACGCCAGCGGGCATCGTTCCCTCATACCAACACGTAGTTGCCTGATGGAAGGCCACCATGAGCCAGTACCTGACCACGGACGAGGTCGCGGAGCGCTTCCGGACCTCACCCGGCACCTGCCGCTATTGGCGGCACATCGGCTACGGGCCGAAGGGGATCAAGGTCGGGCGCCGCGTGCTCTACCCCGTCGCTGAGGTGCGCCGCTTCGAGGAGGCCCTGCAGCAGGGCGATGCGGCGAGTACCACCTGCTCGCCAGCGCCCTAGAGGGGGGAGGCGCCGCATGACCTGGACCCGTCTCGACGACGGGTGGAGCGATCGCCCGATCCTCGAGCAGCTCTCCTACGAGGTGCGCTGGCACTACCTGTCCCTGATCCAATTCTGCTCCCGCACTAGCCGCTACGACGGCATGGTGCGGCCCTCAGACGCCCGCCGCTGCTCCGACGTCCCCGACTCGGAAGCGGCCGTCTCGGAGCTGCTAGGCGTCGGTCTGCTGGCCGTCGTCGACGGCGGCCTCAAGGTCATGCAGATCGACGAGCACGTGCCGCCGCCGCACCTGCGGGACGAGGCCCGGAAGACCGCGCAGGCCGAGCGCAAGCGACGGGAGCGGCAGCACAAGAAGGGTGTGCACGACTACTGCCTGCCCGACCACTGCGAGCACGTGGCCGCCCCTGTCGCCGGTGAGGTCACGCGTGACGTCGGGACGGGACAGGACGGGACGGGCCGAGAGAACGGGACCAGTCCGGAAGTAGGTCCGCAGCACTCGCCCTGGCCGACCGTCCGTCGCTGTCGCGTCTGCAACAGCCCCATCGATCCGAAGCTGCCGGACGACACACACCCGGCCTGCACACCCGACGCCGTCCCCTCCATCGCAGCCAGGAGAAGCGCATGAGCCCACAGACCCCACAGCTCGTTGACGCCAAGCGGGCCGCGGCCCTCGTCGTCCACTTTGGCCGGCGCGACGTCGAGGGCGTCAACACAGTGATCAACGACGTCAACGCCGACCCGAACTCGAACGCCGCGACCGCCCGCCTGCTGTTCGCCGTGCTCGAGCTGTACGCCGGCATCCTGCCCGCGCTGCACACCCCGCGAGGACTTGACCTGCTGTCGCAGATGGTCGTCGACCTGGCCCGTGTCGACCTCGAGGACAGCCCGTGAGCGACGACCTGTCCGCCACCGTCGCGAACGTCCGAGCCCTTCACAGCCTCGTCGTCGACGCCGTCCTCGACCAGGAGCCGGAGAACTACGCCGCGATCGTCAGGCTGATGGGCGGCCTGACCTCCCAGGCGTTCGTGCGCGCCGTCTACAAGACCGGCTTCGCCCGCGTCTGCTCGTCCATCGAGGACGACAAGCTGATCTACCGCGTACAGCTCAAGGGCGACGACGGCTGGGTCGGGCTGTGCGGCGCGACCGCCGAAGCCCTGGGCATCCCCGATACGCCCGAGCAGCGCGACCGGGAGATCGAGTTCCACGCCGAGCGGATGCTCCGCGAGATGACCGGCGAGGACCAGTGACCGTCGTCCCGCGAGCCTGCCTCGGCTGCGGCCGACCGTCCACCGGAGCGCGCTGCCGCACCTGCACCGCGGCCCGCAAGCGCGTGCGCAATGCCAACCGCAGCACCGCCCGGGCCGTCATCGCCGCATCCCCATTCTGTGCGGACTGCGGCTCGACAAGCGACCTCACCTCAGACCACGTCCAGCCCCTCGCTCGAGGTGGGACCAACGCACGCCCGCAACGCACCCTCTGCCGCAGGTGCAATAGCTCCCGTGGTGGCCGACT
>JALYMN010000673.1 GCA_030773675.1 Actinomycetota bacterium | reverse complement strand
ACGATCCGGACGGCTACCGCGCTGCGATGACCGCACCGGTCTTCACCACCCCGGCGTTCGCCGCGCGCAGTCGTCCCCCTGCCGCTGCGCTGACCCGGCTGGCCACTGCGCAGGAGACCTCTCAGGTCCGCGTCGCCGGCGCTCGGCTCGAGAGCGAGGCCCCACACACGCCCACCACCCGGTACGTCCACGTGACCGGCGCCATCACCGTCACCTACCGCGGTCACGGCACCGGCCGTGCTGAGCCGGTCGAGTGGACGCTGCGGCTGGTTCAGACGCCGGGCAAGCAGTGGCGCGTCGACGGCGTCCTGTCCGCCACCTGACCGCCCTTCCCCCTCCCGCCCTTCAAGGAGCCGCGTGGCCATCGCACACCTCGCTGCCGGCGCCGGTGTGCTCGCCGTGCCGGCGCTGGCGGTCACGCTGTTCCTCGGGTCCGGCGCCGCGGACCCGCCGCCGACCGGCACCACCTGCACCGTGGTGACCACCGCAGCGGCCGACGACGGTGCCGCTGTCCCGGCAACCAGCACCGCCAGCGTGCAGGTGACCGGCGAGCAGGCGGAGAACGCCCGGGTCATCGTGGCCGCCGCCAAGGGTCTGGGGCTGCCCGAGCAGACCGCTGTCATCGGGGTGATGACGGCCTGGCAGGAGTCGTCACTGCTGGTGCTGGCCAACCCGACCGTGCTGGGCAGCAATAGCCACCCCCATCAGGGCTCCGGCAGCGACCACGACAGCGTCGGGCTGTTCCAGCAGCGCCCGTCGATGGGCTGGGGCGCGGTGGCGCAGCTGATGGACCCCGGCTACGCCTCGACGGTGTTCCTGCGCGCGCTGGCGCAGGTTCCCGGCTGGCAGCGGATGCCGCTGTGGCAGGCCGCCCAGCAGGTCCAGGCCAGCGCCGACGGCACCGCCTACGCCCAGTGGGAGCCGCTCGCTACCGCCCTGACCGCGGCGCTCTGGGACAGCACGACCGGCACGCTGTCCTGCACCGGCGGCGCCGGCGGCCCCGGCGTCAGCGGCCCCGGTGGCGCCTTCGCGCCGGAGGCCTGCAGCATCCGGCCGGACCCGACCACCGGCCGCGGCTGCCTCACTCCACGCACGCTCAACATCGCCACCCAGCTCATGGCTCAGGGCTGGAGTGTCTCCTGTTGGGACGAGCACGCGTGGAACCCGAACAGCGACCACCCGCGCGGCCGAGCCTGCGACGCCTTCCCTGGCCTCGGCGGTCGGCTCCCGACCGCCGCGCAGAAGGCTCGCGGCGACGCGCTCGCGGCCTCCTTGCAGGCCAGCGCCGGCCAGACCGGTCTGAGCTACCTGATCTGGTACGGCGAACAGTGGTCGGTCAGCCGCGCCGAGGAGGGCTGGCGGCGCTACGGCGGCGGCGGCGTCTACGACCCGCGCAGCATCACCGGCGGCCACTACGACCACATCCACATGTCGATCAACTAGGGGGCGACGTTGAACTCGGACGACACGCCAGTGTCAGGTTCACGGTTTCTGTATCGGGCGAGGCCATGATCTGGGCATGGCACGACGACCAGCAAGCGGAGGACGGCCGAGCAAGGGCAACCGAGCGACGCTCCTCACGCGACCGCCTGTCGAGTTGGCGGAGGCCGTCCGCGCTGAGGCAGAGCGCCTCGAGCTGTCGTACAGCGACTACATCGCCAACGTCCTCGCGGCCGCTCATGGCTTCCCGCCTGTGGCGCACCCGCGGGACGACGAGGCGCAGATGAAGCTGACCGCCTAGCTGCTTCACCGGACCGGCCGATCGGCTCGTCCGGACACAACGAAGCCCCACACCCCGAAGTCGTTTGGCCGCGTCTGGGGGTGTAGGGCTTCGTCGAACCTTCGGAGGAGACATTACCCCGCCCGTGTCGGGTGGTCACGCGCGACCTGCCGTGTGTTTGGCGTGTCGTGGTGTAGATCCGCCCTGGTGTGTTGCGCGTGGCCGGCGCCGTCTGAGGCGGTGACCGGGGGCGCGGTGGTCAGGGATGATCGCCGCGGGATGGCTCTGGGTGGAGTGGCTCGGGGTCTGTCGGACTCGGTCAGCGTGCTGTTGCGCGACGGGGATGTGGACTTCCGTTACGCCTCCCGGTCGGAGGCGGTGATGGCCACGGCGTTGGCGGCGGCCGGGGCGGGCTGGTCGGAGGCGGCGTGGCGGGAGGTGCTGGCCGGCAGCGCGCTGGGCGAGTGGGCGGGGGTGCAGCGGCGCAAGGGCGGCGGCCGGCGGC
>JALYMN010000672.1 GCA_030773675.1 Actinomycetota bacterium | reverse complement strand
GGCCGGCCCCGGTCGCTTCCCGCCCGGTCGCTCCCCGCCCGGCCGCGGTCGCTCCTCCGCGGCCCGCGGTCGCCGGCGCACCCGAGGCCAGCGTCCGGATCGGGGCCGAGGACACCTCCGAGGACAGCACGTTCCTCACCGACCTGCTCGGCCACATGCTCGAGACCGGAGCGTCCGACCTGCACCTCACGGTGGGCGCCCGGCCGGCGATCCGCCGTTCCGGCACGCTCGTGCAGCTCAAGGACTTCCCCGTGCTCACGCCGGCCGTCGTGCAGCGGACGATGTACGCCGTCCTGTCGCAGAAGCAGCGAGAGAAGTTCGAGGAGAACCTCGAGCTCGACTTCGCCTACGCACTGTCGGGGCGTGGGCGTTTCCGCGTCAACCTGTTCAAGCAGCGCGAGTCGGTCGGCGCCGTGCTGCGCGTCATCCCGCACGAGATCAAGCCGCTGGAGGCGCTCGGCGTCCCGGCGGCGGTGAGCGCCTTCGCCGGCCTGCCGCGCGGCTTCGTCCTCGTCACCGGTCCCACGGGCTCGGGCAAGTCGACGACCCTGGCGTCGCTCGTCGACCTGGCGAACCGCACCCGCTCCGACCACATCGTCACGGTCGAGGACCCCATCGAGTTCCTGCACAAGCACAAGAGCTGCCTGGTCAACCAGCGCGAGGTCGGCGAGGACACCTGGTCGTTCAAGAACGCGCTCAAGCACGTGCTGCGCCAGGACCCCGACATCATCCTCGTGGGGGAGATGCGCGACCTCGAGACGATCGAGATCGCGCTCACGGCCGCCGAGACCGGCCACCTGGTCATGGCGACGCTGCACACGCAGGACGCCGCGCAGACCATCGACCGCGTCGTCGACGTGTTCCCCCCGTCGCAGCAGCAGCAGGTGCGCGTACAGCTGGCGGGCGCGCTGCAGGGCGTGGTCTGCCAGCAGCTGGTCAAGACCGCGGACGGCAAGCGGCGCGTCGTGGCGACCGAGGTCCTGGTGGCCACCCCGGCCATCCGCAACCTCATCCGTGAGGGCAAGACGCACCAGATCTACTCGGCGCTGCAGGCCGGCGGCAAGTTCGGCATGGCCACCATGGACCAGCACCTTGCCGAGCTGGTGGTGCGCGGAGCGGTCACCTACGAGACCGCGCTGGAGAAGTGCCATCACGTCGAGGACTTCCGCCGCCTGTGCGGCCGATGAGCCGCCGTACGACGGGCCGCGCCACGCGGGCCGCCGGCGGCAGGAGGACCAGGTCATGAGCACCACGACGTTCAGCTACACGGCCCGCGACCGCGGTGGCGCCACCCGCAGCGGCACCATGGACGCCGGCTCGGAGGCGCAGGTGGCCTCGAAGCTGCAGGCGACCGGCCTCGCGCCCGTCACGATCCGCAAGGCGAACGCGGGCCTGAGCCGCGAGATCAACCTGTCCTTCGGGACCAAGCGGGTCGGCCTCAAGGACCTCGCGGTGTTCAGTCGGCAGTTCGCGACGATGATCAACAGCGGGCTGTCGCTGCTGCGCGCCCTGACCATCCTCACGGAGCAGACCGAGAGCAAGGAGCTGGCGCGGGTCCTCGGCGAGGTGCGCGCGGAGATCGAGGCCGGCAACAGCCTGTCCGGGGCGATGGGGCAGCACCCCGCCGTCTTTCCTCCGCTCATGGTCAACATGACGCGCGCCGGCGAGGTCGGCGGCTTTCTCGACTCCGTCCTGCTGCAGGTCGCGGAGAACTACGAGGCCGAGGTCAAGTTGCGCGGGAAGATCAAGGCCGCCATGACCTACCCGGTCGTCGTGTTCGTCATCGCCGTGCTGGCGGTCATCGGCATGCTGCTGTTCATCGTGCCGGTCTTCGTCGGGCTGTTCGCCGACTTCGACACCCAGCTGCCGGCGCCGACCCGCTTCCTCGTCTGGCTGTCGGGCCTGATGAAGGTGCTGGCGCCGCTCGGGCTCGTCGCGACGGTGGCCTTCTTCGTCGCCTGGCCGAAGGTCAAGCAGCGACAGGAGGTCCGTGACGTCCTCGACCCGCTCAAGCTCAAGGTGCCGGTGTTCGGCCCGCTGTTCCGCAAGATCGCCCTGGCCCGCTTCGCCCGCAACCTCGGGACGATGATGCAGAGCGGCGTGCCAATCCTGCAGAGCCTGGACATCGTGTCCTCGACCACCGGCAACGTGGTCCTGGAGCGCGCGCTCAAGGACGTGCAGGACAACGTGCGGCAGGGCGAGGCGCTGGCCGCCCCCCTGGCCGCTCACCCCGTGTTCCCGCCGATGGTCGTGCAGATGATGTCCGTGGGCGAGGACACGGGTGCCCTCGACGCGATGCTGCACAAGATCTCTGAGTTCTACGACCAGGAGGTCGAGGCCACCACCGAGGCCCTCACTGCCCTCATCGAGCCGCTGATGATCGTCGTCATCGGCGCGATCATCGGAGCCATGATCGTGGCGCTCTACATGCCCATTTTCACCCTGATGAACGTGGTCAGCTGACCGCAGGCACGCGGCACGTTGCGCCGAACGGGTGTGCGCACGCCCCCTCGGGGCCGCCGAGACACCAGGTGGGAGCGGTCAGCCGGCCGCGCAACCATTCAGAGGAGGAGCCCGATGAGGAAGACACTGGCCAGCGCCGCCGTCCTGGTGGCGGTCCTGGCCCCGACCGGGACGGCACACGCCCAGCACGAGGTCGTCAACGGCGTCGAGGTCACGTGGGGCGACACGGGCAACGGCAAGGGCTACGGCAACTGCCAGAACAGCTCGTCACACGGCATCCGTGACTACGGGCTCTACCTGGGCGGCGTGGCCGCCAAGGGCGCCAAGGGCAACGGCGGGCACGTCACCGACACCAAGGAGAGGTCGTGCACCTGGCCGACCGCGACCCAGGTGCGGGTCGGGGACGGTGAGTCGCGCTTCAGCTGAAGGCTCCCTCCGAGAGGCCCGTCGCACCCGCGGCGGGCCTCTCGCGCGTCTGGGGGGCTCGCGCGTCCCCCGTACGGGGGACGTCGCACAAGTTCCCCTCCTCCGGCTCAAGACCCTCCGGGGACCGGTCGATGGAAGACCTGTCATCGAGCCGCAAGGCCCAGCAAAGGCACACCCGCCGCGAGGCGGGGTCGCAAAGCAAGGGGACCTGGTCGCAAGACCGGACCAGGTCAGCCCGGCTACCTCGGCCGGCCTCCTCCCCGCAGGAGCCGCGAGGGCACTCGCACCACCCGCGCGGCTCACACCATCAGGTCCAGGAGGACATCGCAATGCTGGCTCGCATCCGCAAGGCCCGGGAGAACGACGAGGGCGGCTTCACCCTCATCGAGCTCCTGGTCGTCATGATCATCATCGGCATCCTGGCCGCCATCGCGATCCCGGCGTTCCTGAACCAGAAGAAGAAGGCTCGCGAGACCTCGGCGAAGTCCGACGTCTCCACCATCGGCAAGGAGATCGCGGCGTTCTACGTCGACGGCACCGGCGCCCTCACCCTGACCGGCGCGACCGCCGGCGGCACGTGGGAGCTCAAGGACTCCGCCAGCGTCTCGGTCGCCACCGGCAAGCTGAGCGCCGGCAACACGACCGCGGCCACGGGCACAGCGCCCAACGTCATCAAGACTGCCGAGAACTTCTGCGTCTCCGTGCAGAACGGCACCGACACCTCCGCGTGGAAGTTCTCTGCCGCGAACGGTTTGCAGAAGGGCGCCTGCGCGACGGGCGTTGTGCCCTGCGCGATCGACCAGTTCGCCGGCGCCGCGGACGCGTCACCGGTGACGGTGAGGGTGCCGCTGCCGTCGACGT
>JALYMN010000671.1 GCA_030773675.1 Actinomycetota bacterium | reverse complement strand
ATCCTTGGCCGGGCGGGTGCCGTGGCAGCAGCCGCTGCGGCTCGCGGTCACGGCCGGCACGGTGACGGCGGCGATGGTGCGCGACGCCTCCGGCCGCGACCTGCCCGGCACGGTCGCCGCCCCCGGCTGGCGGTCGAGCGGCACGCTGGTCCCGCTGGCGACGTACTCGGCGGCGCTGACCGTGCGCGACGCAGCCGGTCAGCTGCACCGGCTCGAGACGACGCCCGGACGACGCCGACGTCCCGCCTGCTCACCGCCCGGCTGAGCCCCGGCGACGACGCCGTCGTCGGTGTCGGCAAGGCGGTCGCGGTCACGCTGAGCAGGGACGTCGAGAGCGCCGCGGCGCGGGCCGCGGTCACCGCGCGGCTGAGCGTGCGCACGACTCCCGCCGCACCCGGCGCCTGGCGCTGGATGGACGCGCGGACCGTCCACTACCGCCCCGCCGCGTTCTGGCGGCCGGGCACGAAGGTGTCCGTGCGGGTCGACCTCACCCGGCTCGGCCTGCCCGACGGCACGTGGGGCTCGGGCGGGCGCACCACGCGCTTCACCGTGGGTGACGCGCTCGTCAGCACCGTCGACGTCCGCCGGAAGACCATGACCGTGCGGCGCAACGGCGCCGTCGTCCGGATCATGAAGGCGTCCATGGGGCGCCCGGAGTTCCCGACGCGCAACGGCACCTTCGTCGTCCTCGAGAAGTTCCGACACAAGATCATGGACAGTGCGACGCTGGACCTCCCGCCGGGCACGCCGGCCTACCGGCTGGGCGTCGACCACGCCGTGCGCATCACCAACAGCGGGACCTTCACGCACTCGGCGCCGTGGTCGGTGCGGGACCAGGGCCGGCGCAACGTCAGCCACGGCTGCATCAACCTCTCCCCCGCCGACGCCGCCTGGTACTTCGCCCAGGCCCGGCGCGGCGACGTCGTGCAGGTCGTCGGCAGCACGCAGGGCCCGGTGTCGTGGGACGCCGGCCCTCAGGACTGGAACACGAGCTTCGCGGCGTGGCGGGCGACCGCCCTGGGGTAGCCCCTGCGCGTGACGGGCTCCCTGACCTTCCTCGGCACGGCGACCACCCTGCTGCGGTACGGCGGCTTCACGCTGCTCACCGACCCGAACTTCCTGCACCAGGGGCAGAAGGCCTACCTGGGCAAGGGGCTGTTCTCCACCCGGCTCACCGAGCCGGCCCTGCAGGTGCACGAGCTGCCCCCGCTCGACGCCGTCGTGCTGTCGCACCTGCACGGCGACCACTTCGACCGGGTCGCCCGCGAGGGGCTGCCGAAGGACGTCCCGGTCCTCACCACCCCCGCATCGGCCCGCTCGCTGCGCCGCTGGGGGTTCTCCCGCGCGCAGGCACTGACCACGTGGCAGAGCACCGAGCTCAGCCGGCCGGACGGCGGTCGGCTCCGCGTCACCGCCACGCCCGGCCGGCACGCGCCGGGCCTGCTGCAGGCCGTGCTGCCGCCGGTGATGGGCACCGTGCTGGAGTTCAGCCCGGCCGACGCTCCTCCGCTCACCGTCTACATCACCGGCGACACGCTCGTGATCGACGACCTGCGCGAGGTGCCCGTCCGCTGGCCACGACTCGACGTGGGCCTGTGGCACCTCGGCGGCACCCGCATCCCGGGCGTCCTGGGGCTCGGCGTCATGGTGACCATGGACGGGCGGGCGGGCGCCGACCTGCTCGAGATGGTCCGCCCGGCGACGACGGTGCCGGTCCACTACGACGACTACGGGGTGTTCCGCAGCCCGCTGCAGGACTTCCTCGACGAGGTGCGCCGCCGCGGGCTGCCCGGCGTCCGACCGGTGGCGCGTGGCGAGACTCTCCCGCTGCCCCTGGACGACGGGCCTCCGGCAGCCTGACGCGCGTGCCACCGGCCACCGGTCCCGTCCGGGCGCTGCCACGGCTGCTGCTCGGCGCCGCCGTCGCGCTGGTGCTCGCGCTGCTCCTCGTGCGCGTCACCGGCGCCGAGCGCGGCACGGCCCTGCAGGTGCTCATGGGCGCGCTGCCCGTCGCGCTGCTCGTCGCCTACCCGCTGCTCGCCGGAGCGCTGCTGCTGCGGGCGCGCTGGCAGGCGGTCGGGGC
>JALYMN010000670.1 GCA_030773675.1 Actinomycetota bacterium | reverse complement strand
GGCGACGCTCGCCGCCGACCTCGCCTCCCGACTCGGCGAGCGCGGGTTCCGGGTGGCACCGCGCGGCGACACGACGCTCGTGGCCTGGGAGGTCGAGGAGCCCGTCACGGTCAAGCGCCGCCTGGCCAGCCGCGGGGTCGTCGTCCGCGACCTGCCGGGCACGCCCTACGTGCGGGCCTCGGTCGGGGCGTGGAACGACGAGACGGATGTCGAGCGGCTGCTCGACGGGCTCGAAGCGGCGCCGGCGCGGGCGGGGTGATGGGTGCTGCCGCCCGAATCGCCGGGTGACAGACTTTGACCTGGAATCATACACGCGCGCGACCCCGGTGAGGGGGGCGCACCCCCCGTCACCCTTGGGGCGGCACCAAACGCATGGCGCCTGGAACGCCACGGAGGGGGGCGTCGTGTCCGTGCTACCCCCCTGCTATCTCCCGCCCCGCTTACCCTGCTGGTAGCGAAGATCGGGCATGCGGCCGACATTGGGCGGCGTGGCGGGCCCTGCCCGAGCGGGTGCGCGCATCTCACTCGCACGCGAGTACGGGAGCGAACGAGCGCGGCGAGCGGAACTTGCCCCAGCCTCGCGGATCGTGTGCCCCTCGCGTGACGGGGGGCACCCCTTCGGCCAGGCCTCACGGGTGTAGCGCGTGCAGGCGGGCGGCAGGGTTGCGCACAAGTGTGCCGGCAGGGCGTCACAGACGCCCCACCTTTCCCGACACAGATGCGCAGACCGAGCGGGTGGAAAGCCCGGCGGGCCGGGCCGCGCCGCCATCCCAGAGGAACCGGGTGCTGCCTCCGATACCGCCGCGTGTAACGCACCTCAGCCGTGAGCGGCCGTCACACGGAGTGGCGGGCGGTGAAGTTCCCGACCGCTTCCGCGAATGGTTGACCGCCCCGGCATAGCCGGTATCGGGACGCTTGAACTCGGCGTCTCCGACCCCTCGAGCTCACGATCGAACTAAGCCAGCCCGACCTCGGAGAGGTCCCGGAGGTCATTCGTGTGCACCGCGTACCGCCGTTGCCTGGCGCCGAACTCGCCTACGCCGGTGCCGTCGGCGGCGCGGTCATCGCGATCGATCTCACGCCCCGCAGTCCCCAGCCCTCGGGTACGTCGGGCGCACGGTGGGTCGACTGTTCCGTCACCGTCGTGCTCGCCGTCCAAGGGGAGCCCGTCCGATCGGCGCTACGTGGCCTCGGCTTCGCGCGAGTCGAGCGGCTGATGCCCGGCGCCGCCCGCCACAGGCGTGCAAACCGGCCGCTAGGACCATAGAATGAGGGGCACAAGAGTCGCCCCCGCGCCGCTGGCACGGCCGGGGGCATGGCCCACGGAGCGTGATTCCATGAGCACCGAGAAGGCTACGCCGTCGCGGCGGTCCTACGGCAGCGGCAGCCTGTATCTCCGCGCCGACAACGCGGGACGCGAGAGCTGGTACGGACACTGGCGCAGCAACGGGCGCCAGCTCAAGCGGCGGATCGGCCCCAAGCGCAGCGAGGGCGCCCGGGACGGGCTCACGCGACGGCAGGCCGAGGCCGAGCTCCGGCGCCTGATCACCGAGACGCGCGCAACGCGGCCGCCGACCGAGCGGCTGACGCTGTGCGAGGTCGCCGAGCTCTACCTGCGCCACCTCGAGTCGCGCGGGCGCAAGCGGTCAACGCTCGTCGCCGCCGAGAGCTGCCTGCGCGTGTGGCTGCTGCCGGCTCTCGGCGACCGCGGGCTCGACGCGATCCGCGGCGAGGACGTCGAGGACCTCATGCGGCGGATGGAGGCGGGCGACCGGCCCGACCGCCCCGGCCGCCGGTCGAAGCCGTGCGGCCCGAAGACGATCCGCAACTACGTCGGCACCCTCTCGGCGATCTACCACTACGCGAATGCACTCGCGGCGCCGCTGGGCGACTGCCAATCCCGTCGCCGACGTGGACCTACCCGAACTCGAGGGCGACGAGGACATCCGGTTCCTCGAGCCCGTCGAGGTGCAAGCGCTCGCCGCCGCGGCGGTCGTGGGTCCCTACGCGCCGATCGACCGCGCCTTCTACCTCACGGCGGCCATGACCGGGCTGCGGCACGGGGAGCTGATCGCCCTGCGGTGGCGCGACGTGGACTGGACCGCGATGCGCGTCCGCGTGCGCCAGAACTACGTGCTCGGCGAGTACGGGACGCCGAAGAGCCGCCGGTCGACGCGCAGCGTGCCGATGGCCCCGGAAGTCGGCGGCGAGCTCGAGCGGCTCTACCAGCGCTCGCGCTGGCAGGGCGACGATGACCTCGTGTTCGCCGATCCGCACACGGGCGGGCCGCTGAGCAAGGCGGCGAACAACCGCCGATTCCGTCGCGCGCTTAGGGGTGCGCGGCTCGACGAGTCGCATCGAATCCACAACCTGCGGCACACATTCGGCACCCGGATGGCGGCGGTCGGGACGCCGATGCGCACCCTGCAGGAGTGGATGGGGCACCGCGACATCGCCACGACCCAGCGGTATGCCGACTACTCGCCGAGCAGCCGCGAGGCTGAGCTCGTCGCCGCCGCGTTCGGCGCGGCGCTCGCTTGCGAGGGCGTCGCGAACTAGAAGGAGGGATTGTCGAAAACTTTGGGGCCCTGTCCCCGTTGGGGAAGCTCGAGCGTTGATCGCTCGCCCTACCCCATCGAGGGATGCGCTGTACCCCACGGACGGGAGTGCGGAGGACTGCGGGTCTCCCGGCACCGCGACCCGCAGTTGCCGGAGGCCAGGTGGATGAAGGAACGGCGACGCCCCCTTCGGCTGCACCCGCTCTTCCACCGGGAGACGGAGCGGTCGCGCAAGCTGTACCGCTACCGCGGTGCCGTGGAGCGAGAACGGGGACCACGAGAAGCAACCAGCACATCAACAAGACCCCTCGCACGCTCCCATGAACCGCGGCACCAACTCTCGTCCGACGCTCCGGCTCGTCGAGACCCCAAACGGCCGCCATCGGCCGCCGCTGTCGCCGCGAGCACCGCTGTGGGCTGCGGCAGTTGCTGCAATCGCGATCGCGGTCGTCGTGCTCTATGTCGTGCGCGATCCCGGGCCGCTCGACAGTCCCGACGAGGGCGCCCAGCGCAACGGTCTGCTGATCCCCTCTTCTGACGCCACGCGCGTCGGCGAGATCGGCCTGCCCAGCGAGCCCATCGGACGCCGACCGGTGTTGCTGATCTTCGACCGACAGGCGCCGCGCGAGCGGCTCGAGCAACTCATCGCACAGCTTCCGCGCAACGCCGCCGTCGTGCTGGCGCTTCCCGCGGGCGCCGCGAAAGCGACCCGTCTGGAGGGCGCTCTACTAGCGACGGACGGCTCGCGGAAACTCGGAGGCGCTGTTGGCTTGCCCGCGCCGAGCGACGGCGGCCCGCCAATCGGCTATGCGGTCATCGACGACGACGCACTCGTTCGCTACAGGACCCTCGATCCGCTGTACCTCGACCACTCAGACGAGATCGCGACGATGCTGGGAGCAATCGCGTGAGCGCCACTATGCACGCGACTTCCTCGGCGTACCGGCCGCTGCGCCCCCGAGGCTTGGCGATGCAGCTCGTTGCATTGGTGGCCGCCGAGGTCGCGCTGTTTGCCACCTACCGCGGCCACGAGGCGGACTTCCACTGGGCCACGCACTTCCTCGTCGCGCTGACGGCCGCGGCGGTGTTCAACCTCGTCTGGCTGCTTGTGCGGCGCGCGCCGGCGCCGGGACAGATCGTCGCCGCGCACCTCTTCGCGATGTTCCCGGACTTCTTGTTCAGCGCCGGAATCCCGCACTACCGATGGATGGACGTCTTTCTCGCACACGTCTCTGCCCACGACCTCCCAGGCGGCGACACCGGGTG
>JALYMN010000669.1 GCA_030773675.1 Actinomycetota bacterium | reverse complement strand
GCCCAGCGCAGCGGCAGGCGCCGGGCCTGCGCGTCGAGCAAGTCGCGGCTGCGGTCGAGCACGGTCAGCGGCAGCGCGGCGAGCGCGTTGCCCGGCGGTCGCCGCGACACGACCGGGTGCGGCCGGGTCGGTGCCGTGCGTCGCACGAACGACCACGACCGGCCGAGGCGGCGCAGCGTCGCGACGTCGACCGCGTCCTGCAGCCGCGGGAGGATGAGGTCCTCCTCGTCGCGCACGTCCTGGTCGAGCACCGCGCAGACCTGCTCGACCAGCGCCGCCCGCTCGCGGTCGTCCGGCCGGAGGCCCTCCAGCCGCTCGACCAGCTCGTTGACCTGCTGGTGCTCCTGCTCGTTGCGCAGCGTCAGCGCCTCGCCGTCCGGCACCGCCTGGCGGACCGCGGGCCAGATGACCGACTCCTCCGCGAACGCGTGCGGGAACACCAGTCGGTACAGGGAGGCCAGCGCGGCGTCCTGCTCGACGCCCTCGGCCGCGCGCACCCGGGCCAGCCGCCGCTGCAGCTCCGCATGGTCGCGGCGCTGCAGCACGAGCACGCTCGCCTCGCCGCCCAGCTCCTCGACGGTCTGCTCGGTCAGCGGTCTCACCTGGTGCTCCTCGCTCTCGTGGCCCCAGGACGCCTGCCCGCCCGCGGTCGGGTCAACCTGCTGCTCGGATGCCACCGTTTCTCCCGGGCGGTCCCGGGCAGCCTCGGCGGACCGAGCGCGCCGCAGACCGCGGCGCCCGAGCCCCTCAGCGGAGTGTGCGCATGTTCCTGCACCGCCAAGAGCTCCAGCACAAGGCCAGCCCGGACAAGCCGGACGCGGTCTACGCCCGCAAGCTGCAGGAGGTGCTCGGCGGCCAGTACGGCGAGATCACCGTGGCGATGCAGTACATGTTCCAGGGCTGGAACATGCACATCCCGGGCAAGTACCGCGACCTCGTCTTCGGCATCGGTGCCGAGGAGATGGGCCACGTCGAGATGCTCGCCACCATGATCGCGCAGCTGCTCGAGAAGGCGCCGATCGGCATCACCGGCAAGGCAATCCAGGACGACCCGACCGTCGCCGCCGTCATCGGCGGGATGGACGTGCAGCACGCGATCGTCGCGGGCGCCGGCGCCCGTGCCGTCGACAGCAACGGCAACCCCTGGCAGGGCAGCTTCATCACCGCCAGCGGGAACCTGCTCGCCGACTTCACCGCCAATGCCAACGCCGAGATGCAGGGCCGGCTGCAGGCCGCCCGGCTGTACCACATGACCGACGACTCGGGCGTCCGCGACCTGCTCAAGTTCCTCATCGCCCGCGACACCATGCACCAGAACCAGTGGCTCGCCGCGATCGAGGAGCTCAAGGCGGACGGGCTCGAGCAGCTCCCGGTGCCGAGCAACTTCCCGCAGAGCGAGGAGAAGACGGAGGTGAGCTACCAGTACCAGAACTTCTCCGACGGCATCCACGCGGCGGAGGGCCGGTGGGCCAGCGGCCCGACGCCGGACGGGAAGGGCGAGTTCTCCTACGTCGCGACGCCGCAGGCCGACGCCCCGATGCCGCCGCCCACCCACCCGGACAGTCGGCTCTACGGCACGACGGAGCTGCCCAACACGTTGGAGAAGGTGGCGGGCAAGGTGCAGGACGTGCTGCACCGCGAGTAGCCCCGCGTCACTGGCGCGGGGCGCCCTCCTCGGCCCAGGATGCCCCGCATGCCCATGACCACCGTGCCCGGCGCCGCCAGCGCGCCCGAGCTCCGCGCTCACCTGGCGGCGCCGCCGGTGGGCTCCGGGCCGTGGCCGGGCGTCGTGGTGCTCCACGAGGTGTTCGGGCTCAACGACGACGTCCGGCAGCAGGCGGACCGGCTCGCGGCCGCGGGCTACCTGGCGGTGGCACCCGACCTCTACACGGCTGGGGGCGCGCTGCGCTGCCTGAAGGCGGTGTTCGGGGCGTTGCACCGCGGCAGCGGGCCGGCCTTCGACGACGTCGAGGCGGTCCGGTCGTGGCTGGCCGGCCGCGCGGACTGCACCGGGCGGGTCGGGGTCATCGGCTTCTGCGCGGGCGGAGGTTTGGCCCTGCTGCTCGCCGCCCGCGGGTTCGACGCCGCCGCGCCGCACTACGGGCCCCTCCCGCCCGACCCCGGGCAGGCACTGGCCGGCGCCTGCCCGGTGGTCGCCAGCTACGGCGCGCGCGACGTCGGCCTGCGCGGCGCCGCCGATCGCCTGGGCCGGGTGCTCACCGATCTCGGCGTCGAGCACGACGTGCGCGAGTACCCCGACGCCGGGCACTCGTTCCTCAACCGGCACGCCGTCGGGGTCGTCGGCCAGGCGCTGGAGCGGGTGGTCGGCCTGGGCTACCACCACCCCTCGGCCGAGGACGCATGGGCGCGGGTGCTGCGCTTCTTCGAGCGGCACCTGCGGGCCTGACCGTGCCCGGCCTGCTGGCCGACGTCGTGCGCGCCACGCGTCCTCGGCCGACGCCGACGCGCTGCTGGACCGGGTGGCCCGGCTGCTGCTCGCGCGGGCCGACTGGGTGCTCGCCGACCGGCTCGACGAGCCCGACCTGGTCGTCCGGGTCGCCGTGCACGCCCGGTCCGGTCCGCTCGACCTGCCGGAGGCGCTGGGTGTGGCGGCCGCACGACGGTCCTCGGCGGGGTCGGTCGGGCTGCTGCCGGTGCTGCGGCG
>JALYMN010000668.1 GCA_030773675.1 Actinomycetota bacterium | reverse complement strand
CATCGAGGAGGCGATGCAGGGCTACCGGCGCGATGCGGCGCAGGGCAGCTACCCGCCCCAGGAGACCGCGTACCACATGAACGACGGGGAGTACGAGCGGTTGCTCGAGCTCGTCGCGGCCGAACCGACGCTGAGCGGGGCGGAGGCGTAGCGCCGGGACATCGCCCGCGGGCCGCGTCCCGCTGCGACGGCACGTCATGGCCGCGTTGAACCGCAGCGGCTGCGTCGCCGCCGGGACAGCGAACCTTCTCGAACCGGTCGGCGTATGCCCCTTGACGGTGCCCTCCGCCGACGAGAAGCTCCTGCGCCAGCTCGACTCCCGACGCGGCGGTGACCACGCCGCGCGCTCGCTGTATCGGGCGTACGGCCACGAGCTGTTCGGCTTCGCCCTGCAGCGCCTGGGCGACCGGGGGGCGGCCGAGGAGGTCGTCCAGGACGTGTTCGCGCGCGCCTGGCACCACGCGGGCGACTACGACGCCGGCCGCGGCAGCGTGCGGACGTGGCTGTACGGCATCGCTCGCAACGCGATCGTCGACGCCCAGCGGCGCCGTGCCCGCAGGCCCGATCTCGCCACGGCGCCGGCCCACGATCAGGTCGACGACGACGAGCCGATCGAGCGCGCGCTGCTGCGCTGGCAGGTGCAGCTCGCGCTGTCGCGCCTGGCTCCCGACCATCGCGAGGTGATCGAGCTCGTGCACGTCCGCGGGCTGAAG
Organism: Actinomycetota bacterium; assembly: GCA_030773675.1. The sequence continues at coordinate 2,105 of JALYMN010000668.1, read as the reverse complement.
CTGCAGGAGATCGCCGACCGGCTCGGCCTGCCGCTGGGGACCGTCAAGAGCCGCCTGTACTACGCGCTGAAGGGGATGCGGCTCGTGCTCGAGGAGCAGGGGGTGCAGCCGTGACGGCGCACGTCAACGAGGAGCTCGGCGCGTTCGTGCTCGACGCGCTCGAGCCGGACGAGGTTGACCGCGTCCGTGCGCACCTCGCCGTCTGCGCGGCGTGCCGCGACGAGCACGAGCGCCTCGCCGGGCTCCCCGCGCTGCTCGACCTCGTCTCGTCCGAGCGGCCCTGGAGCGTCGCGGCCCCCCGCGCCGGCATGGAGGAGGCGGTGCTGGCCGCGCTGGGACGCGAGCGCGGGCGTGCGACACGGGCGCGGGTGCGAGACAGGCGACCCCTCATCGCGCTCGCGAGTGTGGTCGCCGGCGCGGCCTTGACCCTTGCCGTGCTCGCGATCGGCGGGGCCCTCGGCGGCCCGGCGGCCGAGTCGAGACGGTGGCGCTGTCGGCGCCGGGCTCACCGGCCTCGGCCACGGCCGTCCTGCGCCCCGACCGGGCGGCCACGCGCATCGACCTGCGGCTCGACGACCTGCCGCCGACCGGAGCCGGAGAGCTCTACGAGCTGTGGTTCGTGCAGGGTGACGGACGCGTGAGCGCCGGCACCTTCACCGTTCCCGACGTCGGCGACGTCCACGTGTCGCTCAGGAGCGCTGCGCGGCCCGGCCGCTACGAGCGCATCGGCATCACGCGCGAGCCCGACGGTGTCGACCCGGCGCGCAACGGCCCCAACGTCCTCGCCGGGCGCCTTCCGAGCTGACCGATCGAACCTTCGCCGGCGGGCCGGCGCACCACCGGTCGACCAACTCGACGAAGGAGCAGCCATGTCCGACAGCATCAGCCGAGTGCTGCAGACCATCGACGACCAGCACGCCGGCGCCGCGGCCACGACGCGCCGCCGGCTCGTTGCGGGCGCCGCGGGCGTGCTGGGCACGATGGGGCTGCTGGGCCGGGCCGCCAGCGCCGATGCCCAGCTGCCGCAGTCGCCGCGCAACGACGCCCCCAACGACCCCGAGACCGTGGCGAACACCGCCGCCACGGTCGAGGTGCTGGCGACGATCATCAACACCGTCGGCTTCGAGAGGTCGGGCCGCAGCTCGACCCGGTCACCCGTGGCAACTTCGCCGCCGCCGCACGAGAGGAGCTCATCCACCAGCAGACGCTGACGTCCAGGTCATCGGCGGCACCTCCGCCACGAAGCGCATCTGGGTCCCCGACCGGGTGTTCTCCGGCCCCCAGGCACTGCTGAGCGATCAGCGCCGGCGACACCATCCTCGTTCAACATGTACCTGCTGGCCTGCACGGTCTTCGCCCGCTCCGGCGGTCTGCGCGGCTCGCGCTACATGGCCGAGTTCATGGGCACCGAAGCAGTGCATCGGGCCGTCGCGCTGCAGTCGCTCGGTCGCCTGGGCAACGACCGCGCCTTCACCTTCATGAAGTTCGCCCAGCGCGAGGAGGCGCCCAACTCCCCAACACCGGCAGGCCCGGCTTCTACCGCGTCACCGACGCCATCGAGGCCTTCGCCGCCAACGGCATCGGCTTCGGCACCCAGGGCGCGACCCCCGGGCAGTTCTACGACTTCGACGAGGCCAGCCGCCGCACGCCCGACCCTGCCGCCGTCAACACCCGCACCCTGTCGTAAGCCGGCAACCGCGGACGCTCGCGGTACGGGGGCACACAGCGCCGTCCGCGTGCGAGCAGCCCCGGCCACGCGAGGGCTCAAGACGCGATGCCGGCCTGGGCGAGGGACGCGGTGCGGATCACGGGCTCGCCCGCGGCGTCCGAGGCGTCGAGGTCGACGGTCGCCACGATCGCGAAGTCGTGGTGGCCCTCGGGGTCGTCGAGGATCTGGCGGACCGTCCAGGTCCTCGGGCCCTCCGCCGCAGCCCGCCGGTCGATCATGAGCAGCTGCGGCGAGCGCGCCTGCGGTCCCGTGCCCAGGGACTCGTGCTCGTCCCAGTAGGCGCCGAGCGCGTCCTCCCACGCCGCCGCCGTCATCGCCGGCCTGCCCGGCGGGTCGCTGAGGGCGGCCGCGGCGGCCTCGAGCCGCCCGAGCTCGT
>JALYMN010000667.1 GCA_030773675.1 Actinomycetota bacterium | reverse complement strand
GGTTGGAGGCGGCCCGCGCGGCACTCCGCCCGGCCCGCTGGCGGGCTGAGGCCGAGCAGCGGCGCCGGGTGCACGACGACCGCACGGCCGCGCTCGCGGCGGTGCTGGCCGACCCCGAGCTCGACGTGCCGCTCGAACCACTGGCAGACGTGCCCGCTGCGCAGGCGGCGTGTGCTGTCGCCGAGGACGAGGTGACCCGCCTGGTCGGGGAGGCGGCCGGTGCCGCGGCGCGGCGCGAGCAGCTGGAGGACCTGCTGCCTCAGGTCGCCGCCGCACGGGCCGCCCTGACCGGGATCGAGGAGCAGCACGCCCGCATCCGGCGCCTGGCGGACCTGTGTGCCGGAGGCGCCGGCAACCAGCTGCGGATGAGCCTGTCGTCGTTCGTGCTCGCGGCCCGGCTCGAGGAGGTCGCGGCGGCGGCGTCCGCCCGGCTGCTGCGGATGACGCAGGGCCGGTACTCGCTGGCGCACACCGACGAGACGGCGAGAGGGGGCGCCCGCAGCGGTCTCGGGCTGGTCGCCCGCGACAGCTGGACCGGCCGCGACCGCGAGACGAGCACCCTGTCCGGCGGCGAGACCTTCCTGGCGTCGCTCGCGCTGGCCCTCGGCCTCGCCGACGTCGTCCAGGCCGAGGCGGGCGGCACTCGCATCGAGGCGCTGTTCGTCGACGAGGGGTTCGGCACCCTGGACGAGCAGACGCTCGACGAGGTCATGGACGTCCTCGACGGCCTGCGCGAGGGCGGCCGCGTGGTCGGCCTGGTCAGCCACGTCGCCGAGCTGCGCGCCCGGATCCCCGCCCAGGTCGTGGTGCACAAGGGCCGCACCGGGAGCACGGTGAGTGTCGTCGGCTGCTGAACCGACGGCTACCAGCCCACCCGCTCCGCGGACAGGTACGGGTCGACCCGCTCGCCGAGCTCGTGCTCGAGCCTGCGGTGCAGGTCCTCCCCGCGGCGCCGGAACTCCGCCCGCGACGTCGGGTCGTCCCAGCGGTCGGTCTCGAGGAGGTACTCCTCGATGAACTGCTGCCAGGCCAGCAGGTCGTCGCGCAGCGCGTCGGAGAGCGCGAGCTCGTGCGGCTCCAGCCACTCGCTGTCCCGCCACAGGACAGCCTGCTCGCACCAGCCGTGCCCCAGCCTCAGCCGGCCGGGTCGGTCAGGGCGCCGTGTCACGAGAGGAGCATGCGCGCCACCCAACCGACTTCTGGGCTAGCGGCGTTGGAGGTGCGTAGCCTGCCCGCTCGAGCCGGGGGGCCGCCCGCGCCGTGCGGCTATGCTGTCCCGGCACCACCGGCGGCGACGCCGCGCGCTCGTAGCTCAACGGATAGAGCACTTGACTACGGATCAAGAGGTTGCAGGTTCGAGTCCTGCCGAGCGCACGGAGAAAGAGCAGCTCAGAGGGGTCGTCCCGGATGGGGCGGCCCCTTCTTCATGCCCCGTACAGCCACGGATACAGCCACGGCGGTGATCAAGCTCCTGGGCCGCGGGTCATGGGGCGCAGAAGGTCATCCATGCGGTCCGCCGCCGCGCGCTGCACCGGCTCGAGCAGATGCGTGTAGAGGTCGCTGGTGGTGGCTAGCCGCGAGTGCCCGAGGGTCCCCATGACGACGCGCATGTCGACGCCCTGCAGCACCGGGCTGCCCGTCGGCACGAGCCGGCCCATGACGCTCGGCGACTACCTCGAGGCGTGGCTCCGCGACACGCTTCCCGCGGTGGTGCGGCCTTCGACCGCGGCGTCGTACTCGAGCCTTACCAGGCAGCACATCATCCCGGGACTCGGGCACCACCGGCTCGACAAGTTGACGGCCGTGCACATCCGCGCGTTCCTGCGGGACAAGACGACTCAGACCAGTCCCCGTACCAAGCGGCCGCTTTCGTCCCGGACCATCCAGTACTTGCACGCGGTCCTGCGCCTGGCCCTTGAGCAGGCCCGCCGCGACGACTTGGTGGCCCGCAACGTCGCCGGTCTCGTCGCCGGACCTAAAGTGCAGCACTCGGAGGTCCAGCCGCTGACGCCGGCTGAGGCGGCTCAGCTGTTCGCTGCAGCAGCCGAGGACCGCCTTTCACCGCTATGGCTGCTCGTCACAGCGCTCGGGCTACGCCGCGGCGAGGCCTTGGCCCTGCGGTGGGAGGACGTCGATCTGCACCGCGGCCACCTGCAGGTCAGGGCAACGCTGCAGCGCTTGAACGGCACGCTCGTTCGCACCGAGATGCCGAAGACCAAGTCGAGCCGACGGGCGCTGCCCCTGCCTGACGTCGTGGTGGACTCGCTTCGGGCACACCGAGCTGCCCAGGTCCAAGAGCGCCTCCGCTCCGAGGTCTGGGACGACCAGGCGCTCGTCTTCACCACAGGCATCGGCACGCCGCTCGAGCCACGGAACGTCCTGCGTTCGTTCCACGCGCTCTGCGACCGTGCGCAGGTGCGACAGGTGCGCATCCACGACCTGAGGCACGCTGCGGCCTCGTTCCTGCTGCTGCAGGGCGTCGACATGCGCGTCGTCATGGGGACGCTCGGGCACTCGCGGCTGGCCACCACCAGCGACCTCTATACGCATCTCCTGGAGCCGGTGCAGCGTGCGGCCGCGGACCGGATGGACGAACTGTTGCGCCCGATCACCCGCGGTCCAAGAGCTTGATCACCGCCGTGGCTGTACCCGTGGCTGTACGAGGCACGAAGAAGGGGCCGCCCCGACCGGGAAGACCCCTCTGAACTGCGCCTTTGCTGTGCGCTCGGCAGGACTCGAACCTGCAACCTCTTGATCCGTAGTCAAGTGCTCTATCCGTTGAGCTACGAGCGCGCGACGTCGCCGCCGGTGGTGCCGGGACAGCATAGCCGCACGGCGCGGGCGGCCCCCCGGCTCGAGCGGGCAGGCTACGCACCTCCAACGCCGCTAGCCCA
>JALYMN010000666.1 GCA_030773675.1 Actinomycetota bacterium | reverse complement strand
GGGCTTGCAGCGCCAGCGCGGTGCGTAGCTGACTGCCTGCGGCGGCCGGGCCGCTGCGGGTGGTCTCGGCCAGCCAGCCGACGACCGAGCGGCGCCGCCCGTCCGGAGTGGGCAGTTGCCCGCCGGTGCTGCTGTGCAGCCGGCCGGTGGCGGCCGAGACGAACCCGGCGAGGCGTTGCAGCTGCGGCGCGACCGTGGCGATGTGCGCCTGCAGCTGGTCCGGCCACAACTCGTCCAGCGGCTGGGCGACGACCGCGTCGACCGCCGCCACCAGCGCCGCGTGCACCGCAGCCGGACCGGCGGCGCGGCAGCCCCGGCCGGACCGGCAGACGCGGCCGGCCCAACGGGCCTGGAAGAACCCGCCGACGCGGCCGGGCCAGCGGACCCAGCGGGCGCGTCGAGCGGAGGAGGGGCTGCGGTCATAGTCGAACTTCCGTTCGAGGTGCCGACAGATCAGCAGGTCAGCGCTGCCTGTGGGCGGACCTCCAGTTGGCTCCGGAGATGCGTGCCAGCTGTGGACGGCCATGGCTCGGCGTTCGACGGCGGCAACGATGCGCGGGTCAGGCCGGAGGCGTGGCTCGCACCCCCCAAGCCACACATCGAGCGCAGCGAGCCGGCAGGCGCGGCACGGCTCGTGGACGACCGCCACCCCGCCGCAGGCCCGACTCCCGGCCCGGCGGGTCCCGCGACCTCGTGACCGGCCCGGCACACCGGGCGACGACAACGCGGGGTGGACCTGCGGCGGCGGGGTAAGAGGATCAAGGCCCTGACCGTGGGGCCTCGTCGAGAGGAGTCCCCGTCCATGGCCGTCGGACGCGCCCTGCTCACCCCGCTGGTCGTGCTCGCCGCGGTGGCCCGGTCCCGCCGGCGCGACGCCGGCGCGCGCGACCCCTACCCGGACGAGCCGGCGCCCCGCCAGTCTCCCGCGCGGACCGGTGCGCGAGACAGCGGGCCGGACCGCCTGCCCGACGGGCGGCGCCTGCCGCCGGGCGGTACGGCGGAGTCGCCCACGCAGATCCCCAAGGCGGGCTGGAAGCAGATCCTCAAGCGGGCGTGGAAGGAGTCCAACGACGACAACGTCGGCCTGCTCGCCGCCGGCGTCGCGTTCTACATCTTCCTCGCGCTGTTCCCCGCGCTCATCGCCGCGGTGACGCTGTACGGCCTCGTCGCCGACCCGGCCCAGGTGGAGCAGCAGATCCAGTCGCTGTCGGGGACGCTCCCGGAGGAGAGCGCCTCGCTGATCGGCGACCAGCTGCGCTCGATCGCGTCGACGTCCAGCAGCGCCCTCGGGTTCGGGCTGGTCGCCAGCGTCCTCGGCGCGCTCTTCTCCGCCAGCGGCGGCGTCCAGAACCTCATGAAGGCGATCAACCTGGCCTACGACGAGGACGAGACGCGCGGCTTCGTCAAGCTCCGCGGGACCGCCCTGCTGCTCACCCTCGGCGCCGTGCTGTTCATCGTCGTGGCCGTCGGCCTCATCGCGGTCACGCCGGTGCTGCTCAACGCCCTCGGGCTGGGTGCGGCGGTGGGCATCGCCGTGAACGTCGGTCGCTGGATCGGCCTGGTCGCGTTCGTGATGGTGGCCCTGTCGGTGCTCTACCGCTACGCCCCGGACCGCGACAACGCGAAGTTCCAGTGGGTGGGCATCGGCAGCATGGTCGCGACCGTGGTCTGGATCATCGGCTCGGCCGGCTTCTCGCTCTACGTCAGCAATTTCGGCAGCTACGGGAAGACGTACGGCGCGCTCGCCGGTGTCGTCGTGCTGCTGCTCTGGCTGTACCTGACGTCGTACATCATTCTGCTGGGCGCCGAGGTGAACGCCGAGGCCGAGCGACAGACGGCCAAGGACACCACCGAGGGCCCGGACCAGCCGATGGGCGAGCGCGGCGCGACCTCGGCGGACACCGTCGTCACGGCCTGACGCCCGGCCGTACCGCAGCACCTGGCGGGGTGCTGCGGTACGGCGCGGACGGCGGTCGTCAGTGCCGGTGCTGCGCCTGCACCCGCTCGTCGGACGCCGCGTCGTGGCCGTGCTCCCGGGAGTCGCTCCCGTGGCCACCGTGGAACTGGTGGACGACGGCGTGCCCCCGGCCGCGAGCGATCAGCCAGCGGTTGACCGGCACGGTGACGACGAACGCCACGGCCAGCGCGAACGCCAGCGAGCCCCAGAACAGCACGCTGGTGAGTCCCGCCTGCATGGCGCCGGGCACGGCGAGCATGACCGCGTTGTCCACCACCTCCATGACGGTGATCGACACCGTGTCGGCGGCGAGCGCGACCGGCACGGCGGCGCGGAGCGACAGCCCGCTGCGCATCACCGGCCCGATTGTGAGGGCGTAGCCGAACAGGAACGCCAGGCCGACGGCGAGGGCGACCGTCTGCAGGTCGCTCCAGGCCAGCGCCGTGCCGATCATCCATTCCCAGCACCTCGCCGGTCGCGCAGCCGGTCAAGCAGTGCAGCGTGGCGCTGACCGCCAGTCGGGTGAGCTGCGACTGCTGTGACTGAGTCATCTCGTCCTCCTCTTGTACCCCTGAGGGGTACTGCTAGAGAACGGCGCGCGCCCCGTGGTGTCAAGCTCCGCCCACAGGTCTGTACAGCGACCGCCGCGCGTCTGCTCGCCGTCGTGCACCGCTCCTCGAGCGCGTGCGACTCGCCTCCGCACTCCGTCTCTTCCGACTCGCGACCGCCCCGGCTCTCGGTACGACGCGCGGGATGCGGCGCGAGCCGTCGCACATCGGACCGGAGCACCGACTCGGGCCGCGCACAGAGCGGCCCCGGCGCCGGTCGGCGGCGCACGGCGGCCACGCGCCCGCCCGCCCGCCGCCCAACTCTCGTCTGTTGTCTGTGCGCCACGTCACCGCCTGCCGCTTGCTGCGCCGCTTGCAGTTGCTAGCACCGCCGCCTATGGTGATGAGGTCCGGACTGAGGCGCTGCGGAAGGAGTCGGACGATGGCCGGCAACCCCGTGCGGCACCTCGGCGACTACATCCGCGAGCAGCGGGCGTCCAGCCAGATCTCGCTGCGCCAGCTCGCGGCGCTCGCAGGCGTGAGCAATCCCTACCTGAGTCAGATCGAGCGGGGGCTGCGCAAGCCCAGCGCGGAGATCCTCCAGCAGATCGCCAAGGGGCTGCGGATCTCCGCCGAGGCCCTGTACGTGCAGGCCGGGATCCTCGACCAGCGCGACAGCAGCGGCGTCGTCGACGCCCTGCTCGCCGACGAGGGCCTCAACGAGCGGCAGAAGCAGGTGCTGCTCGAGATCTACGACAGCTTCCGCAAGGAGAACGCGTCCCTCCAGATCAGCGAGGACGCCGCCACGACCCTCGCGGACGCCGAGCCCGGACCGGGCACCCGCCCGGCGGCGAGCCCCTCCGGCTGGGTGGCGCCCGCCGACGAGGACGACGCGCCGCCGCCCGCCGGCCGCAAGCGCGGTCGGTCCGCCATCCGCCCGGCGGCGGCTGCGCTCGACGATCCCTTCGCCTGACCCCGCCGCCGCCACGACAGACGCACCCGCACGCACGCCCCACCCCGTCCCGACCCGCGGTCCGGCATCCCTACCGGACCGGACCCCCAGTGCCAGGAGGCACACCATGACCGTGAGCACCGACGCCACGATCGTCAGCGACGGCGACACCGCGACCGCCAGCGGCCGCTTCACCGTCAAGAACCTGCCGGTCGTCACGCTCGACGACGTCAAGAAGCCCGTCTTCGCCTACGTCGGCGTCGCCGACCTGGTCCTCGCGCAGGCCAAGGAGCTGCCGGCCGAGCTGACCCAGGTGTCCAAGCGCGTGCAGGCCCGGCTCGCCGAGGTCCCGCAGGTCGTCCGCACGCTCCCCGCCCAGGTAAAGGACCTCCGCGGCGAGGTCGAGACCCGCGTCGCCAAGGCCGGCGAGCAGGCCGGTGAGTTCTACGCCGCCCTCGCCATCCGCGGTGAGCGCCTCGTGACGCAGATCCGCCGCCAGCCGGCGACCGAGGCCGCGATCGCCGAGGGCAAGGAGGCCGTGCGGAAGGCCGAGGCCGCCGCCGTCGCCGCCCGCAAGTCGGTCAAGGCTGGCGAGAAGGCCGTCGAGGACGCCGCCGCCAAGCTGGGCTGAGCCCGCCTGCACGCCGCGACCCCCGGAGCCCTGGGCCCGGGGGTCGCGCGCGTCCCGTCCCGCAGGCAGGATGGTCCTCGTGCTCCCCACGACACCCACGGGTCTGCTGTTCCTCGTGCTGGACCTGGGCCTGTTCCTGCTCACCGCCGCGGCCTTCGTCGACTGCCTGCGGCAGGACGCCGCGGCCTTCCCCGCTGCCGACAAGCTCACCAAGCAGACCTGGCTCGTGATCACCGGGGCGGCCCTCGTGCTGGGGTTCATGTTCGGGGTGCTGAGCCTGTTCGGCGCCGCCGCGGCCGTGGCCTCGATCGTCTACCTCGTCGACGTGCGGCCGGCGGTGCACGGCCTGCGTCCGGGCAGCGGCCCGTACGGCTGAGCCGGCGCGTACAGCTGGGCCCGCCCGCCCGCCGTCCGTCAGGAGCGGTGACCGGCCTGCGGCGGGTGCAGCAGCTCGGGCGCCGTGTCGCCGACCGGCTGCTGGCCGGCGTGCACGAACACCAGGGCCGGCTGCGCGTTGCCCCGCACGTGCTCGGTCTCGCCGTTGGCCTCGTAGACGTCGAGGAGCCCGGGGGCGACCGAGGCGGCGAGCATCCGCCGGACCCCCTCGGCCACCGTCGCCGACTCCCCGTCGCGGCTCCCGCCGCGCAGCACCACCAGCTCGTCCGCCATGCGCGGCCCCTACCCGGCCCGCGCGCCGTCCGCACCGCCCCCAGCCGGCGGGTGCGGGGCCTTCGCGACGGTTCGTCACGTTCCGGGTGTCACCCCGGCGAGTGACTCCGCTTCCCCCGGCAGGCCATCGGCCCGCGGACGTCGAAAGCCACTCGCACCTGCACGACCCGCCCCGACTGCTCCGGAGGAGCCCACCCATGAGCCGGATCGACGTCGTCCACGCCGAGCTCGAGCTCCACTTGGTGGTGCCGGGCGGGCCGACCCTGCCGGTCCGCGCCGACCTGCGCTACGCCGCCGACGACCCGTGGGCGGTGCACGTCGCCTTCCACACCGGCGCGGACGGCGACGGGACCGTGCGCTGGATCTTCGCCCGGCAGCTGCTCACCGACGGCATCTCCACCTCGGTCGGCGAGGGCGACGTCCGGCTGTGGCCCTCGATGGGCAGCGGCGGCGAGCGGGTGCTGAGCCTGGCCATGACCTCGCCGTCCGGCTCGGCGCTGTTCGAGATCGACCGCGACGCCGTGGTCGAGTTCCTCCAGCAGACCTACCTCGTCGTGCCGACCGGCACGGAGGAGACCGTCATCGACCTGGACGCCGAGCTCGCCGGCCTGCTCGCCGAGTAGCAGTCCAGCCGCGGCTCAGACCGGGGCGACCGTCGCCCACGGCACAGTCAGCTCGCCCCGCCGGGCGCGCCCGGCGTCCGCTCCCGGCCAGGCGAGGCCCTCGCAGGCCGCCGTCCAGCGCGCCCGCGGCCCGTACGCCGCGTACGGCGCGGCGCGGTCCCACGCGCCGTCCAGCGCGGCGAGCAGGTCGTGCACGGGCGAGCCCGCCACGTTGTGGTGGATGAGCGCCTTCGGCAGCCGCTCGGCGAGGTCGGACGGCCGGTCGAGCGTGGCCAGGTGCGCGGCCAGCGTCAGCGTCCGCGGCCCGTCCACGGACCCGGCCAGCCAGACCGCCCGGCGGCCGAGCTCGTCGCAGGTGCCCTCCACGAGCAGCCCGCCGGGAGCGAGCCCCGCGCACAGGGTGCGCCAGGCGTCGGCGGCTGCGTCCTCGTCGTACTGCCGCAGCACGTTGAGCGCCCGGACGACGAGCGGGCGCAGCCCGGCCAGCTCGAAGCCGCCGCGCCGGAACGCCAGCCCCGGCCGCTCGGCCGGCCGCGCCGCCGTCACCCGGTCGGGGTCGATCTCCAGCCCGACCACCTCGACGTCCGGGCGCACCGCCGCGAGCCGCGCGTGCAGCTCGACCGCCGTCACCGGGGTCGCGCCGTAGCCGAGGTCGACCACCAGGGGCGGTGCGTCCGCCCGGCGCAGCAGCCCCCCGTGCACGGCCACGAGCCAGCGGTCCACGCGCCGCAGCCGGTTCGGCCCCGTCGTGCCCCGGGTGGGCAGGCCAAGCGCGCGCGCACGCCCGGCGGCGTACCGCTTCCGCCTGGTCACTCCGCCGGCGTCGACCGCCGGTGGACCTTGTGCACCGCGGCCTGCTGCTGCGGCGTCATCTGCAAGAGGTCGATGTTGACGTGCGCCGGCCGGGAGGCCACCCAGCCGACGGCGTCGGCCACGTCGTCAGCGGTGAGCGGGTCGACCCCGGCGTAGACGGCAGCGGCCCGCTCCGCGTCGCCGGCGAAGCGCACGAGCGAGAACTCCTCGGTCTGCACCATGCCGGGCGCGATCTCGCTCACCCGCAGCCCGGCGGCGACGGCCTCCATGCGCAGCGTCTCGCGCAGCACCCGGACCGCGTGCTTGGCGGCCACGTAGCCGCCCCCGCCCTCGTAGACCCACTCGCCGGCGGTCGAGCCGGTCATGACGACATGTCCCGCCGGCGCGGCCTGCAGCGCGGGCAGCAGCGCCTGCACGGTCCGCACGATGCCGAGCACGTTGACGTCGTACATCCGCGCCCAGTCCTGCGGGGAGGCCTCGGTGAGCGGCGACAGGTCGAACGCGCCGCCCGCGTTCGCGACGAGCAAGTCGCACTCGGGCGCGGCGTCGGCGAGCTGCTCGACCGAGCGCGGGTCGGTGACGTCGAGCGCCGCGGGGCGGATCGCCGCCGAGCGGGACGCCAGCTCGGCGAGGCGGTCCAGCCGGCGAGCGGCGGCGACGACCTGCCACCCGTCCTCGGCCAGGCGCAGCGCCGTCGCCGCCCCAATCCCGCTGCTCGCTCCTGTGACGACCGCTGTCCGCACGGGGGGAAGCATGCCCCCCGCCCGGCAGTTGTCGGCGGAGCGGTCCAGACTGGACGTCGGAGCGAGCGACGGGACGGCCAGCGGTCTGCCCGAGGAGGAGGACGCGTGACCCCGTCCGTCCCGTCCGTGCTGCGCAGCGTCCGGCCGCGGCGCGTGGCCGTGCTGTCGGTGCACACCAGCCCGCTCGAGCAGCCGGGCACCGGCGACGCCGGCGGGATGAACGTCTACGTGCTCGAGACGAGCAAGCGGCTCGCGGCGCTCGGCGTCGAGGTGGAGGTGTTCACCCGCGCCACGGACCGCGACCTGCCGCCGAGCGTCGAGGTCGTGCCCGGCGTCACCGTGCACCATGTCACGGCGGGGCCGTACGAGGGGCTGTCCAAGGAGGACCTGCCCGCCCAGCTGTGCGCGCTGACCAGCGGGGTGCTGCGCGCCGAGGCCCGGCGCGACGCCGGCTGGTACGACGTCGTCCACTCCCACTACTGGCTGTCCGGGCAGGTGGGCTGGCTGGCCAGCGAGCGCTGGGGCGTGCCGCTCGTGCACACCGCTCACACACTGGCCAAGGTCAAGAACCTCGCGCTCGCGGACGGCGACGCGCCCGAGCCGCTGCGCCGCGTGGTCGGCGAGGAGCAGGTCGTCGCCGCCGCGGACCGGCTCGTCGCGAACACCGCGGACGAGGCCCGCGAGCTCGTCGAGCTGTACGACGCCGAGGTCGAACGGGTCGTCACCGTCGCCCCGGGCGTCGACCTCGAGCACTTCCGGCCCGCGTCGGCGACGACCGCCCGGACCCGGCTCGGCGTCCCCCCGGACGCCGTCCTGCTGCTGTTCGTCGGGCGCATCCAGCCGCTCAAGGCGCCCGACGTCCTGCTCCACGCCGCGGCGCGCCTGCTGCAGCGTGACCCGGGCCTGCGCGAGCGCTTGGTCGTGGCGGTCGTCGGGGGGCCGAGCGGCACCGGGATGCTGGAGCCGACCGCTCTGCAGGACCTCGCGCGTTCGCTCGACCTGACCGACGTCGTGCGCTTCGAGCAGCCGCGCGGCGGGCGGGACCGGCTACGCGACTGGTACGCCGCCGCGGACGCCGTCGCCGTGCCCAGCCACAACGAGTCGTTCGGGCTGGTCGCTCTGGAGGCGCAGGCCTGCGGCACTCCGGTCGTGGCGACCGACGTCGGCGGTCTGCGCACCACGGTCCGCGACGGGATGTCGGGGCTGCTCGTCCCCGGTCACGGGCCCGACGCCTGGGCCGCCGCGCTGTCCCGAGCCGTGGCGGACCGCCCCCGCCTGTCAGCGGGAGCCCTTGCGCACGCGGCCGGCTTCTCCTGGGGCCGGACCGCCGACGGACTGCTGCGCACCTACCGCGACGCCCTCAGCGACCGGGTCGCCCTCCCCTTGGCCGCGGCCCGGTGAGCGACCTGCACGAGCTCGATCCCCACGGTGTCATCGCCGCGGTGCTCACCGACAACGGTCTGGAGCACACCTCACCCGGCGACGGCCAGTTCTTCGTGACGCTGCCCGGCACCCACAAGCTGGCGACGCACTGCTGGCTGGTCGCGGGCCGGCACGCCCTGCTGGTCGAAGCCTTCGTCTGCCGCAAGCCCGACGAGAACGTCGAGG
>JALYMN010000665.1 GCA_030773675.1 Actinomycetota bacterium | reverse complement strand
CCGCCGAGCAGGGTGACCGCCAGGGCCGCGGCGACGAGCGCGCGCGCGTGGGGCACCGCCGTCCTCCCGCTCCGTCGAGGGCCGATGCGGACCGCCGGCCGCCGTGCGCGAGACTAGGCCGCCACTGACCCCCGTCTGCCGAGGAGCGCGCGTGGAGTTCGACGTCACCATCGAAATTCCTAAGGGCGACCGGAACAAGTACGAGATGGACCACCACACCGGGCGCATCCGGCTGGACCGGCGCCTGTTCACCTCGACCAGCTATCCGGCCGACTACGGCTTCGTCGAGGACACCCTCGGCGGCGACGGCGACCCGCTCGACGCCCTGGTGCTGCTCGACGAGCCGACCTTCCCGGGCTGTCTCATCCGCTGCCGCACGATCGGGATGTTCCGCATGACGGACGAGGCCGGTCCCGACGAGAAGCTGCTGTGCGTGCCGGTCGGCGATCCCCGGCAGGACCACCTGCAGGACATCAACGACGTCTCCGAGTTCGACCGGCTGGAGATCCAGCACTTCTTCGAGGTCTACAAGGACCTCGAGCCCGGCAAGAGCGTCGAGGGCGCCGACTGGGTCGGGCGTGAGGAGGCGGAGCAGGAGGTCGTCGACTCCCAGCACCGCTACGCCGAGCACCCCGAGGCGATCGAGGACTCCGGCACGCCCGAGTCGCACGCCCACGAGCACCGCCACGGCCCCGACACCCGGGCGCACACGCACTAGCCGCTCCCACGGCCCGTCCCGCCGGCATGGACGCCGCGGACGTCGTCGTCCTGTGCCTGTTCGCGTTCCTGGCGGGCGCGCTCGACGCGGTCGTCGGCGGGGGCGGGCTGGTCCAGCTGCCGGCGCTGCTCGTCGTCCTGCCGCAGGTCCCTGTGGTGGCGCTGCTCGGCACGAACAAGCTGGCCTCGATCGTCGGGACGGCGTCCGCGGCGGTGCACTACGGCCGGACCGTCGCGGTCGACCGGCGTCAGGCGGTCGAGATGGCGCTGGCAGCCTTCGCCGGCAGCGCGCTCGGGGCCCTGCTCGCGACGGTCGTCAGCAGCGAGGTGCTGCGGCCGGTCGTGCTCGTCGCGCTCGTCCTCGTGCTCGCCTACACGCTGCGCCGGCCCGCGCTCGGCGAGGTCGAGGCGCTGCGGCTGTCGCCGCCGGCGCAGCGCGCGGTCGCGCTCACGGGCGGTGCGCTCATCGGCCTGTACGACGGCTTCGTCGGCCCGGGCACCGGCAGCTTCCTGGTCTTCCTGCTCGTGGGCGCCGTCGGGCTGTCGTTCCTGCACGCCAGCGCCACCGCGAAGGTCGTCAACACGATGACCAACCTCGCGGCGCTGCTGCTGTTCGCGTACGGCGGGCACGTGCTGTGGGCCCTGGGCGCGGCGATGGCGGTCGCCAACCTCGCCGGCAGCCAGGTGGGCGCCCGGCTCGCCGTACGGCGCGGCAGCGCCTGGGTGCGGCGGGTCTTCCTCGTCGTCGTCACCGCGCTGGTGCTGCGACTCGCGTGGGACCTGGTGGCCTGACGCGCACGGGAGAGAGTGCGGCGTCAAGCGACGCCTCGGCGTACCGTCGCCCGACGCGCACCAGACGCGCGGTGTGCCGGGAAGACTGGTCGGCGGTCCCAGGAGGCCGTCTGCCATGCCACGCGCGCCCGCACCCCCGCACCCCCCGCACCGCGTCGCCTGCTCGCCGCCGCCGCCGCTCTCGCCGTCGCCGTCACCGGTCTGACCGTCGCGCTCGGCCTGGTGGCCCTGCTCACCGGGTTCACCCGCACGAGCGCCGGAGAGATCGCCGTCGTCCGCGACGGCGGCCCCTTCGACGACAACCGGGTCCGCAGCGTCGTCGACCCCGCGTCGAGCCGGACCTGGTCCGGGATGCTGTCGCAGGTCCACCGCTACCCGGCGCAGCAGCGCTTCTACACGATCACCGCGGACGCGGAGAAGGGCGACCGGCCCGGCGTCGACGTCGTCCGCGTGCCGTCCAGTGACGGCGTCGAGATGGGCCTCGAGGGGACCATCTACTTCACCCTCAACCAGGACCACGCGACGCTCCGCGAGTTCGACGACAAGTTCGGCACCCGGCGCTTCCGGGGGCCGGACGGCGAGTCGCGGGCGGCGTACGACGGCGACGACGGCTGGAACGGCTTCCTCGACGCGATCGTTCGGCCGGTCATCGACAACGACCTGCGGGAGCAGGTGAACGGGCTGCGTTGCGCCGAGCTGGTGTCGTCGTGCGCGCTGGTGCAGAATGGGTCGACGGGTGCCCCGGTCGTGCGGGGGGAGGCGTCGAGCAACGCCAACATCGCCCGTGTCCAGGCGGCGATCAACACGTCGCTGCGTGAGGACCTCCGCCGCACGCTGGGCGGCGACTACCTGAGCAACATCCGCTTGACCCTCGTGCGGGTCACCCTCCCGCCGCAGGTGCAGGAGGCGGTCAACGACGCGCAGGCGGCGTTCGCCGCCATCACACGAAGGCGCAGGCACTCGTCGAGCAGGCGAGGGCGGAGGCGGCCGCGAACCGGCAGCGCCAGCTCGGCTACCGGGACTGCCCGGCCTGCGCGACGATCGACCAGCTGAAGGCCATCCCGCCGAGCGTGACGACCTTCGCCCCGGGGGCCGGCTTCGCCGTGACCCAGGGGGGCAGGTGACCGTGCGCAGCCTCGACCTGCTCGTCCTGCTGGCCGTCGCCGTCGTCGGCGCCCGGGTGAGCCTCCGGCTCGCCTGCGCAGCCGCCGCCGCGCGCATGCGTAAGCGCGCCGTCCCGGAGCAGCGCTGGGAGGCCTATCACGTCAGCGTCGGCGGCCGCACGGAGGTCGGCGTGCGCCGGCCGCAGCCCTGCGCGGACGCGACCGGCGGGCCGAGCCCGGTCGTCCGGCGCGAGGAGCGACGGGTGGTCGCGCTCGTCGACGACGCCGACCCGGACTACGACGACCTGTTCCGGACGGCGATGTGGGACGCGCGCCGTCGCGCGGAGGTGCTGCAGCTCGAGTCACCCGTCGAGTGAACGCGGGCTGCGGACGAACGACCTGCCCCGGGACGACGTCGGCCCCCCCTGGCGGGACGGGCCGACGGTGCAGGTTCCAGCGGAGAGCCGCCTGTCGGAATCGAACCGACGACCTATTCATTACGAGTGAATCGCTCTGCCGACTGAGCTAAGGCGGCGGACTGCGCCGCACACACTAGCGGACCGACGACCCGCCCTCGCCGGTCCGCAGCGCCAGCGCCATCGCCTCGACGGCGAGCAGCGGAGCGACGTTGGCGTCCAGCGCGGCCCGGCAGGTGGCGACGGCGTCCAGGCGGTGCAGGGTCGACTCGGGGCTGGTCGCGCGCGCCACGGTCGCGGCCTGCTCGCCGAGGTCGCCGTGCACCAGCGGGCTGCCGGTGCCGAGCTGGACGACGAGCACGTCGCGGTAGAACCCGGTGAGGTCGACGAGCGCCCGGTCGAGGGCGTCGCGCTGCGTGCGGGTGCTGCGCCGCTTCTGCCGGGTCTCGAGGTCCTTCAGCGCGCCGGCCCCGCCGCGGGGGGTGCCGCCGGTGAGACCCTTGCCGGTGGCGCCGGCGCCGAGCGCCTGGGCCAGCTGCTCCTTCTCGGCGGCGTCGCGACTGCCGGCCAGCCGGCCGGCCTCCTCGCCGGCGGCGTCGACCAGCTCCTTGGCCGCCGCGAGCGCCGAGCCGACCGTCGACAGCGACCGGACGAGGGCGAGCACGTCCTGGCGCTCGCGCCGGGTCTGCTCGTCGGTGGCGAGCCGGCGGGCGCGGCCGATGTGCCCCTGCGC
>JALYMN010000664.1 GCA_030773675.1 Actinomycetota bacterium | reverse complement strand
CCCCTGGCTCGGCGCGCCCGGGATCGTCGAGGGAGCGCCCGCCGACCTCGTCGTGCTGGACGCCGACCCGCGCGAGGACCTGCGCACCCTGCTGGACCCGACCGCCGTCGTGCTGCGGGGGCGGGTGCACCGGTCGGCATGATCCCCGGCCGCCGTACGGTACAGCCGTGACGCCGCTGACCGTGACCGCCACCGACGGCACCCTGCTGCGCGCCTGGCGCACGGGGAGCGGGCGGCCGGTGGTGCTTAGCAACGGCCTCGGCGCCCCGGCCGAGGCCTGGCCGGGCCTGGTCAGCCCGGACGGCCCGGACGGCGGCTGGGACGTGCTCGGCTGGGACCACCGCGGCCTCGGCGGCTCGCAGCGGCCGTCCGACCCCTCGCGGATCCGGGTGGAGGACCACGCCGACGACCTGCTCGCCGTCATGGACGCCGGCGGCGTGCACCGCGCCCTGCTCGTCGGGTGGTCCCTCGGCGTCGGCGTCGCCTTCGAGGTCGCCCTCGCGCACCCCGAGCGCGTCGCCGGGGTGCTCGCGGTCGCGGGCGTGCCCGGCGGGACCTTCTCCGCGGTGTTCGGGCCGATGATGGTCCCGCGCCGGCTGCGCCCCGGCATCGCCAAGGTGGCGGCCCGGGCGATGGCCCACGTGGGCCCGGCGGTCCGGGTCGCGGCCGGGGTGCTCGCCCCGCAGGGCGGCGCCTGGCAGGAGTGGTCGGGCCCGGCGTCGTACGCCTCGGCCTCGGCGCACGCGCTGCGCGCCTTCGCCCGGCACGACTGGCGCTGGTACGCCCAGCTCGTCCAGGCGATCGAGGAGCACGCCGTCATGGACCTGTCGCAGCTGCGGTGCCCGGCGACGTTCGTCGGCGGCCGCTACGACTTGATCACCGCCGAGGCGGACGTGCGGGCAGCCGCCGCCCGCGCGCCCGGCGCCCGGTACGTGGAGCTGCCCGGCTCGCACTACCTGCCGCTGGAGTTCCCGGGCGCCCTGCAACGCGAGCTCGCCGCGCTCGCCGAGCGCGTCACCTGGGACTGACCGCGGAGGCACGCGTCCCGCGCGCGCCGACCCCGCAGCGGCTCAGCGGTAGTAGCGGAACAGCAGCGCCGCGGTGCAGACCGGGCGCTCACCGCCCTCCCGCTCGTAGGTGAGCGTGGCGGTGATCTGCAGGCCGCCCCGGACCTCGTCGACGGCGGTGAGGTCGACGTGCGCGCGCAGCTGCGATCCACTGGGCACGGGCGCGGTGAAGCGGACCTTCTCCAGGCCGATGTTGACGATCTGCTTCGCGTCCGGGACGTCGAGCACGTCCCACAGCAGCGGCGTCGCCAGCGACAGCGTCAGGTAGCCGTGGGCGATGGTCGTGCCGAACGGGCCGGTCGCCGCGCGCTCGGGGTCGACGTGCAGCCACTGGTGGTCATCGGTGACGTCGGCGAAGGTGCTGATCATCTCCTGCGTCACCGGCCGCCACCGGCTGGTGCCGATCCGCTGCCCGACCATGCCGGGCAGGTCGGCCATGCTCACCGTGGTCTGGGCGCGGGGACCGGCCGGGGTGTCGCTCATGCCTGACTGCTCCTCGCTGAAGGGGCGTGCAGAATAGGACATCTGCCGTTCACCTCAGGAGACGTGACCGATGTCCGAGAGGACCCTGACGCTCGCGCCGTACAAGGTGCGGGTGTCGGACTCCCACGCCGACGCGGAGGCCCCGGACGACGGGGGGCCTCCGCTGCTGCTGGTGAACGGCATCGGCGCGAACCTGGAGATGTGGGAGCCGCTGCGCCGCCGGCTGTCGCGGCGCACCATCGCCCTCGACCTGCCCGGCACCGGCGGCTCCTCGACCCCGCTGCTGCCGCTGTCCATCCCCGACACCGCCCGGCTCCTGCTGCGCGTGCTCGACGACCTCGGGATCGACACCGTCGACGTGCTGGGCTTCAGCTTCGGCGGCTCGGTCGCCCAGGAGCTCGCCCACCTCGCGCCGTCCCGGGTGCGCCGCCTGGTCCTCGTCGCGACCTCGTGCGGCTGGGGCAGCGTGCCCGGCAGCCCGCTGGCGCTGGCGGTGCTGAGCAACCCCCTGCGCTACTACTCCCCGTCGTTCTTCAAGTCCGTCGCGCCAGTGTTGGTCGGCGGCCGGGGGGCGCGCAACGAGCGCTTCCTCGACCGGCAGGCCCGCAAGCGGGCGGCCCGTCCGCCGTCCGCCGTCGGCTACTGGTACCAGCTCTACGCCGCCTCGACGTGGTCGAGCTGGCCCTGGCTGCACACCCTGCGCCAGCCCACGCTCGTGCTCACCGGCGACCGCGACCAGGTGGTCCCGGCCGTCAACGCCCGGATGATCGCCTGGGCGATGCCCTCGGCCCGGCTGCGGACGTGGAAGGGCGGCGGGCACATGCTGCTGCTCGACAGCGCGTCGCGGGTCGCCCCGGAGATCGAGGAGTTCCTGGCCGCCTGAGCTCCGCCGGCTCGCGCCGGACGCACCGGAGCCCGCCCCGCGCGGCGGGACGGGCTCCGGGACGAGTCGGCCGGGCTACGGCGCGGGGACGAGCGGCTCGCGGGGCGCGGTCGCGGAGGCGACCTCGGCGACGCTGTGTGCCCCGTCGCCGGACCGGCCGGCGACGTCCAGGAAGATGGCCGGCCAGAACTCGCGCAGGGCCTCGTTGCCCATGAACAGGCCGAGGTGGCCGCCGCTCGTGGTGGCGGTCGTGATCTCCGCCCGCGGCGTGGAGACGTGGTCGGCGGCGGCGAAGACCTGCGCGGGCGGCGTGATGTGGTCGGTGGCCCCGCCGAGCAGGTTCAGCGGGCAGGTGATGCGCCGGAGGTCGACCGTCTCGCCGCCGACGACCAGCTCACCCTTGATGAGCTTGTTGTCACGGAACAGGTGCTCGATGATCCAGAGGTAGAAGGCGCCCGGGATGTCCTGGACGTGCTTGAACCAGTCTTCGAACTCGCGGTAGCGCGCGACGTGCTCGTCGTCGTCGAGGTGGCTGAACAGCTGGAGGTTCTTCTCCACCTCGGACTCGGGCTTGAGCATGATGAAGCCGGTGAGCATGTGCCGGCCGGGCAGGACACCGCCGGCGCGGGCGACGAGGCCTTTGTAGAAGGCCAGGTCGTTGCCGCCGAGCTTGGTGACCCAGTCGCCGATCGGCGGCTGACCGACGTGGTAGTCGATCGGCGCGCCCGCGATGGTCAGCGTGTGCACCTTCTCGGGGCGCAGCGCGGTGTAGATGGTGGCCAGCCAGCCGCCCTGGCAGTCGCCGACCAGGTTGGCCGTGCCGCCGAGGTGCTCGACCGCGCGGTCGATGACCGCGATGTAGTCCTCGATGGTCGAGTCCTTGGACGCCGCGGTCGCGCCGACCCAGTCGAGCGAGAACAGCCGGGTCAGCCCGGCCGCGCGCGCCGTCCGGACCTGGCTCTGCTCCGGGCTGTAGTCGACGATGCAGGAGTCGTGGCCGGCCTGCGGCGGCAGGAACAGCGTCGGGACGACGTCGTCGGTCGCGCCGTCGCTGAAGTCGCGCAGCCGGGCGATGGGCGTGCTGAACACGACCGTGTGCGGGCTGGACCACGTCGGCGGGCGCCGGTCGGTGACCAGCTGGACGAACTTGGCCGTGTCGGCGACGAGCGTGAGCGGCGGGAAGCCGCGGGTCGGCAGGCGGCGCCAGTAGTGCGCCCCCTCCTTGACGGCGGTCTTGAAGACGGAGAAGGCGCCCGACAGGGCCTGCGTCGACAGGACGGGAGCCGCGCCGCCCGGCAGGGCAGGGGGGCAGACGAGGGAGGGCAGGGCCGCGGTGGCCGCCGGTGAGGACATGTCCTGGTCTTCCGCTCGGGGACAGGAAGGAGCCGCGCGCTGTGAGTCTCGGCACGAGCGGCTGCTCACTATAGTGAGCGAGAGCGCAACGTCTGAAACCTGCAGGGGGTGGACGACGCATCACGAAGGGGGTCCGGGTGGACGCGTGGGACCGCCAGCTGCGGGCTCTCGGAGCGCTCATCCGCCAGCAGCGGCGCATCGCCCACCTGTCGCTGCGCGAGCTCGCCACCCTGACGTCGGTGTCCAACGCCTACCTCAGCCAGGTCGAGCGGGGTCTCCACCAACCGTCGCTCAAGGTGCTCCGGTCGATCTCCGGCGCCCTCGGCGTGCCGCCGCTGACCCTGCTCGCGCAGGCCGGGCTGCTCGACGAGAGCGCCGCGCCGACGACGTCCGGGTCGCGGACCAGTGGCACGGAGGAGGCGATCCGTGCCGACGTGCGGCTGAGCGACGCGGAGAAGGACGCGCTGGTGGCGGTGTACCGCTCCTACGTCGGGCCCGACCAGTAGATGCGGCCCGACCCCGTTCCGGCGTGTGACACGCTGGTCCGGACCGACCGGCCCGCTCGAGCAGCACGACCGACCGCCCGCGGAGGCCAGCGATGAGCTCGCTGCAGGACCAGATCTCCCACGTCGCCCGGCAGGGTCAGGACGCCTTCGCCGGTGCCGTGCGCACATGGGCCGAGCAGTTCCGGATGCTGTCGGGCCAGGCCGGCGGCGTGCCCGACCCGACGGCCCTCGCCGCCGCGGTTGACTCCTTCTTCGACCTCGCCGAGCAGGTGCTGGCGGCGCAGCGGGCGGCGGCCAAGGCGCTCCTGCAGGCGGTGGCCGCCGGCGTCCCGACGGCGACCTTCGTGGTCGCGCCGCCGGCCGGCGCGACCTCCGGCGGCAGCAGCACCGCGCCGGGTGCCGGCCGGGTCGTCGACGGCGAGGTGCGGCGGCACTGAGCGGGTCGCTCAGGGCGCCGGAGCTTCGCTGACCGGGCCCCCGTCCCACCCGCAGCTCCTGCCGCGCATTCGGCCTGGTACGGGGCGTACTCCCTCAAGCAGCCGGCGGACGACGGCCGGCCCGCCGTCTCCCCGGGCACGCCCTGTCACGGGCGCGGACTAGCGTGCACAGGACAGTCGGCAGGGGAGGTCGCCATGACCACGCAGCAGGTCGTCGCCGGGGACAGGGTCGCGGGCGGCGCGACGGACGAGGCGTCGGGCAGGCCGGCGGACGCGCTGCGTCCCCGGGCCGTCGAGCGCGAGCCCAGCGGCGGCCCGTCCGAC
>JALYMN010000663.1 GCA_030773675.1 Actinomycetota bacterium | reverse complement strand
GCGTCGGCCAGCGGACGCAGCCGCGCCCGCGCCGTCCGCAGCTGCCCGCCCCAGCCGGTCACGGCAGGTCCAGCGCGTGCGGGAGGCCGTCGAGCGCGCGCCCGCAAGCGCAGTCCTGCTCGCGGGGCAGCGCTGCGACGACGTCGAGCAGCAGCGCGCGCAACCGCGCGGTGTTGCTGCGGAACACCGCGAACACCTCGGCCTGGGAGACGGCCTCGGCGCCCTCGACCCCCGCGTCGAGGTCGGTGACCAGCGCCAGCGCCGTGTAGCAGAGCGCGAGCTCGCGGGCCAGCACGGCCTCCGGGTGACCGGTCATGTTCACCAGCGACCAGCCCTGCTCGCCGAACCACCGCGACTCCGCGCGGGTGGAGAAGCGCGGCCCCTCGACGACGACCATCGTGGCTCCGTCGACCGCCGGCCAGCCGCTCGCCTCGGCCCGGGCGAGCGCCACCCGCCGCCCGGTGGGGCAGTACGGATCGGCGAAGGACACGTGGACGGCACCGGTGTCGTGGAACGTCTGCGCGCGCCCGCTCGTGCGGTCGACCAGCTGGTCGGGCACGACCAGGGAGCCCGGCCCCAGCGTCGGCCGCAGCCCGCCCACCGCGCAGGGAGCGAGCACCTGCCGCACACCGAGGCTGCGCAGCGCCCAGAGGTTGGCGCGGTAGGGCACCCGGTGCGGCGGGAAGCGGTGGTCGGCGCCGTGCCGCGGCACGAACGCGACCCGGCGGCCGGCGACCTCGCCCACGACCGGCGGGTCGCTCGGCGGGCCGTACGGGGTGTCGACCTCCACGGGCCGGGCGTCGTCGAGCAGCGCGTAGAGCCCCGAGCCGCCGAGGACGCCGACGTCGGCCAGGAGAGGAGGACCAGGAGGAGGGGTCACGCGCCGACCCTAGGCAGCGCCGCCGTCCGTCCCGGCTACGCGCGGCGGGTGTCCACAGCCGCCGGGCCGGCGCTGGACACGAGCCGTCAGGCGGTCTTCGCCGGCGCGCTGCTCGAGGTGCTCCCCGACGACCCGGAGGACGAGCCGCCCGACGCGCCCGACCCGGACGACGAGCCGCCCGACGAGCCCGACCCGCCCGAGGGGGCCGACGTCCCGGACGAGGACTCGCCGGAGTCCGACGACGCACCACCGGCCCCGCCCTCGGACGCCGCACCGGCCTTCGCGCCGCCCTTGCCGTCGCTGCGGCTGTCAGTCTTGTAGAAGCCCGAGCCCTTGAAGACCACGCCGACCGCGCCGTACACCTTGCGGAGCCGGCCGGCGCAGGCCGGGCACTCGGTGAGGGCCGGGTCCGAGAAGGACTGCACCGCCTCGTGCTGCGCACCGCACTCGGTGCAGGCGTACTGGTAGGTCGGCACGGAGCGCCCCCTCGAACTGGACCGGGCCACTGCTGCTGGCACTCGCACGGCAGGAGTGCCAGAGTCTAGGACACGCGCGTCGGACTCACTCCGTCACGTGCGCCCGCCGGGCGCGGAAGGCCGCAACGTTGATCCGGTTGGCGCACGCGGTGCTGCAGTAGCGCCGGGAGCGGTTCTTCGACAGGTCGACGAGGACCCGGTCGCACCCGTCGGCCTCGCACACCCGCAGCCGGTCGAGCTGCTGCTGCCGGACGACGTCGACCACCGCCATCGCGGCCTCGACGGCCATCCGGTCGGCCAGCGGGGCGTCCGCCGGGGTCGCGTGCACGTGGTAGCCCCAGCCGTCGTGCGTCACCAGCTGCGGCAGCGGCCGGGCCTCGCGGAGCATCTCGTTGACCAGCGCCACCACGCCGTCCTCGTCGAGGCTCCACAGGCGGCGCAGCCGGGGCCG
The DNA here is from genome assembly GCA_030773675.1 of Actinomycetota bacterium. The sequence goes on along the minus strand of JALYMN010000663.1, from coordinate 2,571 downwards.
CAGCGCGCGGACCGCCTCGAGCTCGGCCTGGTCACGGCGCCGCTCGCCCGTCCACGCCCAGCGCTCGACGAAGGCGTCCAGCCCGCTCAGGTCGGGCAGCTCGTCCCCGCCCGGCCAATCGGTGTTGACGAGCGCCGCGGCCGACGCGAGCGCGGCTTCGGTGTCATGGGCGAAGAGCACCTTGACTCCTTTCGCACCGCCTCCTAGCGTGCGTAAGCACTGTAGGTCGTCGACGGCCCTGACGTGAGGAGTGCGCGCGTGGTGCAGCGGACGGCGGGCAGCGCCGGCCTCGGCCTGGCCCTGCTGTCGGCGGCGACCTTCGGCACCTCCGGCGCGTTCGCCACGAGCCTGCTGGAAGCCGGGTGGACGGCCGGCGCCGCGGTGACCGCCCGGGTCGTGGTCGCCGCCCTGGTCCTCACCGTCCCCGCCCTGCTGGCGCTGCGTGGCTCCGGGTCGCACTGGCGGCGGGGCGCGCGGACGGTCACGATGTACGGCCTGATCGCCGTCGCCGGCTGCCAGCTCGCCTACTTCAACGCCGTCGAGCACCTGTCGGTCGCGGTGGCGCTGCTGCTGGAGTACTCCGGCGCGCTGCTCGTGGTCGTGTGGCTGTGGCTGCGCCGGGGGCAGCGGCCCCGCCGGCTCACCGTCGCCGGTGCGGGAGTTGCGCTGGCCGGGCTCGCGCTCGTGCTCGACCTGCTCGGAGAGCAGGCGCTCGACCCGGTCGGCGTGCTGTGGGGCCTCGGCGCCGCCGTCGGCCTGGCCGCCTACTTCGTGCTGTCCTCCGGCACCGAGGACGCCCTGCCGCCGCTGGTCGTGGCCTGGGGCGGGCTCGCGGTCGGCGGGGTCGCGCTGCTGACGGCGGGTGCTGCCGGCGCGCTGCCGCTGGCCGCGCCCCGCGTCGACGTCGTCCTGCTGGACGCCGAGGTGGGCTGGCTCGTGCCGGTGCTCGGGCTCTCGCTGGTCGCCGCCGTCGTCGCGTACGTCGCCGGCATCGCCGGGGCGCGGCTGCTCGGGCCGAAGCTGGCCTCGTTCGTGGGGCTCACCGAGGTGCTGTTCGCGGTGCTGTTCGCCTGGCTGCTGCTCGACCAGGTCCTCACGCCCGCGCAGCTCGCCGGGGGCGTCCTCGTCGTCGCGGGCATCGCCCTCGTGCGGGTCGACGAGCTGCGCGTGCCGCACGGTGTCGGCCCGGCCGGCGCTCCGCTCGCGCCCGTGCAGGCGGTCCTGGCCGCCGAGCCCAGCCGCGGCTGACCGTCCTGCTCGGCGTTCACGGCCGGGTCGCTCGGGGCTCTGCGTGAACGACAGCGCGCCGGGTAAGCGGCCTGGACGACGAGCCGACTCCCGGGAGCGAGCCATGACCGCACCAGCGCAGCAGGACGTCGTCGACGTGCTGTCGACCGACCACGGCGAGTTCCTGGCCCTGGTCACCGCAATCAAGGCGGCTGCTCCCGAGCAGCGGCGCGACCTGACCGACCAGCTCATCGCCGAGCTGGTGCGCCACTCGGTCGCGGAGGAGATGTTCGTCTACCCGGCGGTGCGCGACCACGTCCCCGGGGGCGCGGAGGCGGTCGAGCACGACACGAGCGAGCACAAGGAGCTCGAGCGGACCATGAAGCAGCTCGAGGGCACCGAGCCCGGCGACGCGCGCTTCCTCGGGCTCGTCGACGAGCTGGAGCGGGTGCTGCGCGACCACGTGCAGGACGAGGAAGCCGACCAGTTCCCCAAGCTGCGCGCCAACCTGTCGTCGCAGCAGCTGGTCGAGCTGGCCGGCAAGGTCGAGACCGCGAAGAAGGTCGCGCCGACCCGCCCGCACCCGGCGGCCCCGAACGCGGAACTGTTCCACAAGACCGTCGGCGCGGGCGTCGGGCTCGTCGACCGGCTGCGCGACAAGCTCAGCGGCCGCAACACCGGCTGAGGGCGGCCGCGCGCTGAGCGCGGCCGCCGCGCCGTCGTCCTACGCGCCCGGCTCCTCAGCGAGTGGGCGGAAGCCGCGCAGCCGCAGGCTGTTGGTCACGACGAACACCGAGCTCAGCGCCATCGCCGCCCCGGCGATCATGGGGTTGAGCAGGCCGGCCATGGCCAGCGGGATCGCCGCCACGTTGTAGCCGAAGGCCCACACCAGGTTGCCCTTGATGACGGCGAGGGTGCGCCGGGCCAGGCGGACGGCGTCGGCGGCGACCAGCAGGTCGCCGCGCACGAGGGTCAGGTCGCTGGCCTGGATGGCGACGTCGGTGCCGGTCCCCATGGCCAGGCCCAGGTCGGCTTGGGCGAGCGCCGCGGCGTCGTTGACACCGTCGCCGACCATCGCCACCCGCCGGCCCTGCGCCTGCAGGCGCGCGACGACCTCGACCTTGTCGGCGGGCAGCACCTCCGCGATCACCGTGTCGGGGGTGACGTCGATGCCGACCTCGCGAGCGACGGTCTCGGCCACCGCCCGGTTGTCGCCGGTGAGCAGCACCGGGGTGAGGCCGAGCGCGCGCAGGCGCCGTACGGCGGCCGCGCTGCTCGGGCGGACCCGGTCGGCGACGGTGAGCACGCCGCGCGCCTCGCCGTCCCAGGCGACCGCCACGGCCG
>JALYMN010000662.1 GCA_030773675.1 Actinomycetota bacterium | reverse complement strand
GCCTGGAGGAGGCCGTGACCCCCGGTGTGGCCACGACTGCCAGCAACGGAGCCGTCACCTACTCCTGGCCCTCGACCGGCCGGCGCAGCCGCTGCCTCGTGTCCGGCGACCTCAAGGCCGCCGGGACAGCGCTGTTCACCTACTACCAGACTGTGGACACGGCCACCGCGCTCGCGACGCCGCCTGCCGCCGTGCCGGCGGCGTCGCTCGACAAGATCCGCAGTGTGGGGGTCGACGTGGCGGTGCGCGCCCGCGTCGGGGCGGGCGCGAGGCCGGTGCCCGCCCGCACCCGCGTCACCCTGGTCAACCGGCTCAGCGAGGACGGGTTCAAGTAGATGCGTGCCACGCGCAGAGGGAGCGATGAGCAGGGGTTCGCCCTGGTGACCGTGCTCGGCAGCATGACGGTGCTCACCCTGGTGCTGGTGGGCGCGCTGGCCTTCGGCCTGGCCACCGTCAAGCCGGCCCGCGGCGACCAGGACGGCAAGGCGGCGGTCGCGGCGGCGCAGGCCGGTCTCGAGGAGTACGTCGCCCGGCTCAACACCAACGACGGCTACTGGCGCAAGGGCAACGTCGACTGCGACAACCTCGCCCTGATCCCGCCGACCGCCGACACGTGCTCCACGCCTCGGCCCGCCCGCGGCGTGGCCGTGCCGGGCTCGTCCGGCGCCGGCACCTACCACTACCGGCTGCTCAGCACCACGTCCGAGACGGAGAGCAACGGGCCCATCCGGCTGTCGTCCACCGGCTGGAGCAAGGACGTGCGCCGCGAGCTCGTCGGGCAGCTCTCACCCACCGGGTTCCTGCAGTACATCTACTTCACCGACGTGGAGTCCACCGACCCCGCCTTGTACAAGGGCGTGGTGGCCGCGCGGCTCAACGGCCAGCTGTCCTACGACGACACGACGAACAAGCTCTACACCGTCTGGGACACCGACCGGACGGTCAGCGACCCGATCTGCGCGAAGCACTGGTACGCCGGGCGCAGCTTCTCGGGGCCCACCGTCAGCACCTACACCTCGGGCTACACCGTCGGCAACTACACCGAACTCGTCTACAGCTACGTCGAGGACAGCTTCGGCAACCGTTCGTACACGTTGAAGAGCAAGACGACCAAGGCGGCCAGCGACACGGCGCAGATCACCTTCGACTGCAAGGAGATCCGCTTCTCCGGCGGAGACAAGATCACTGGTCCCGTGAAGACCAACGACGCTCTGCTGCTGAACGGCGACCCGTGGTTCACCAGCCCGGTGACCGAGACGGGCTGGGCCACGGCGCCGGACAAGACCAAGGCGTGGCGGGAGGCGTCGAGCGGCAGCGCCCCGCACCCGGGCACGTCCACGGAGGCCGGGTACAAGCCGGTCGTCGCGCCTCCCCTCGAGATGCCCGACAGCAACACCGAGCTCATCCCCGTCGCCAACTCGGCCAACGGCTGCGTCTACCGCGGAGAGACCCGCATCACCTTCAACAGCGACGGCACGATGAAGGTCAAGAGCCCCCTCACCGACGGCTCGGTCCCGCGCTGCTATGAGGGCGGCAACAACGAGAAGGTCCTCGTCATCCCGCCGGTCATCTACGTCGACACCAGCACCTCGTCCTGCTCCGGCTCCAGCAGCGGCTTTCCGGTGAGCGGGGAGGTCGTCGACGGGGTCGGCGACCCCGACTACGGCTGCGCGAAGGGCAACGCCTACATCTCCGGCACGGTCAAGGGCCGCACCACCCTGGCGACGGCGAACGAGATCACCGTCGTGGGCAACGTCACCTACGCCGGCGGGGCGACCGGCACCGACGCGCTCGGCCTCGTCCCGAACAACTTCGTCTGGGTGCACCACCCGGTCAAGAACAGCGCGGGCGACAACCTGTACAGCACCCCGTCCGTCACCAACATCGAGGCGGCCATCCTGACCGTCGCCCACAGCTTCGTCGTGCAGAACTGGGACAAGGGCGCGGCCCTCACCACGAGCGAGTCGACCAAGCTGCGCGTCTTCGGCTCGATCTCGCAGAAGTTCCGCGGCCCGGTCGGCACCGGCACCCCGACGAGCGCGACGTCGGGCTACCTCAAGAACTACGTGTACGACAAGCGGCTGCTCAACAACCCGCCGCCGTACTTCCTGCGGCCGGTCGAGTCGCCG
>JALYMN010000661.1 GCA_030773675.1 Actinomycetota bacterium | reverse complement strand
CACCGGCACCGGGCCGTAGTCCTCCGCCCGGGCGGTGCCGGCGCCCACGACGACGACGTCGGCGACCGCCCGCAGCACCCGGAACACCTCGCGGTCCGGCTCGGGCGACAGCGGCCGCGACGAGCCGGCGGAGGAGGCCGTCCCGTCGGCGCTCTGCACCATCCCGCCGCGCACGTACGGCGCGGGCGCGTCGTACAGGTCGAGCAGGTCGACGGGGGCGGGGTCGGGGACGAGTCGGAGCACTGCGCCATGCTGCCCCCGCGGCAGCCGCTGTCCGGACGCCGCCACGCTCCCTACGACCCCTGCGACTCCTGAGGTGGCTCCCTTGACCGTTCTCGACCGCTTCCGCCTCGACGGCAGGGTCGCCGTCGTCACCGGTGCGTCCTCCGGCCTGGGGGTCGCCTTCGCCAAGGCCCTGGCGGAGGCCGGCGCGGACGTCGTGCTCGGCGCCCGGCGCGTCGACCGGCTGGGCGAGACCGGGAGGCTCGTCGAGGACGCCGGGCGGCGCTACGTCTCGCGCTCGACCGACGTGGCCGACCCGGAGCAGTGCACCGCGCTGGTGCAGGCCGGCATGGACGAGTTCGGCCGCGTCGACGTCCTCGTCAACAACGCCGGCATCGGCACGGCGTACCCGGCGACCCGCGAGACGCCGGAGCAGTTCCGCCAGGTCATCGACATCAACCTGGAGGGCTCGTACTGGATGGCGCAGGCCTGCGGCCGGGTCATGCAGCCCGGCAGCTCCATCGTCAACATCAGCAGCGTGCTCGGCATCACGACGGCCAACCTGCCGCAGGCGGCGTACGCGGCGTCGAAGGCGGCGGTCATCGGGCTGACCCGCGACCTCGCCCAGCAGTGGACCGGCCGCAAGGGGATCCGCGTCAACGCGCTCGCGCCCGGCTTCTTCGTGTCGGAGATGACCGACACCTACCCCGACGGCTACCTCGAGCAGATGATGGCCCGGGTGCCCGCCGGCCGGAAGGGCGACGCGGAGGAGCTGTGCGCCGCGCTCGTGTTCCTCGCCTCCGACGCCGGCGGCTACGTCACGGGGCAGACGCTCGCGGTCGACGGCGGGCTCACGATCACGTAGCCGTCCGTCTGCGCAGCGGGGCCGGCGGCGCCTCGAGCGGGTCGTCGCCGGCCGGGAGCAGCTCGCCGGACGGCGCGAAGCGCAGCACCGCGCTCTCCCGCGCCCAGCGGGCCGGCTGCTGCTCGCCGTCCGGGGCGTTGAGCCGCTCGGCGTGCAGCAGGGGCACGACCTCGTCCCACAGCGCGGTGCCCGAGGGCACGACGGTCACGTCGGCTGCCCACTGCACCAGCCGGCCGGCCTGGCGCTCGCGGCTGCGCACGACGACGACGGCGCGGGTAAGGGGCAGGGGCAGGGGCAGCGGCTGCTCGAGCCCGCCGGTGACGGCGTAGACCGCGCCGTCGTGCCAGACGTGCCAGAGCGGCTGCTCCCGCCCACCGGCCTCCGGGCGCACCCAGACGAGCCCGCTGCGGCGGGTCGCCTCCTCGACCAGCGGGTGCGGCACGCCCGGCCCCGGCACCCGGCGGGTCAGGCGGACCTCGCGGCGGGACTGGGGCTGTCGCGGTCGGCGCCGGCGCGCGCCGCCTGCGACGCGACGTAGGACTGCTCACGCAGCCGCCTGAACAGCGGCACCGCCTCGAGGTCGTCGGCGCCCCCGGTCGGCCAGAAGCGGAGGTCCTCGCCGTCGACCGGCGCGCCCAGGTCGAGGCGGCCCCACTCCCGCCACGCGCCGAGCGGCGGCGCGACGAGCAGGGCGAACCCGCCCGGCCGCGGCCGTGCGCCGAACAGCACGCGCCGCCCGGTGGCTGTGCAGTAGGGGAGGATCGACGACCAGGTGCCGGACAGCGACGCCGGCGTGAAGACGAAGCGCCAGGCGCTGTTGACCAGCAGGTCCAGCGGTCGGCCCTCGCTGCCCAGGCCGGGCAGGCGCAGCGCGAGCCCCTCGACGTCCGGCAGCGGGCGGGGCAGGCCGGCGCCGCGGCTGAGCCGGACGACGCCCTCGTGTCCGCCCGGCCGGTCCAGCAGCCGGCAGCCCCAGTCCCCGCCCCCGGTCACCTGCACCCGGCACGTGCTCGTCGCGCCGCGCGTGTGGAAGAACCGGCCGCCGCGCAGGGCCGCGCCCACCGCGAAGGCGGTGGCGACGGCCGTGCGCGGCGCGGCGAGCAGGTCGGTCATGTGGCCCGGCGTTCCCGAGCCGACGGGCGGGGGAACCGGCTCGCCATGACGACCACGCCACAGGCCCTCGCGCCCGGGCCACCCCGGTCCCGGCTGCTCCCCGTCCCCAGGTCCCCCCGACGTACGTGAACGGCAACCGGCTGTGGGTCGACTCGCCGGTGCGGCAGCGGGCGCAGGAGCTGTTCGAGGCCCCGGCGCTGCTGCGGCTCGGCGGGCGGGTCGACGGAGGGCGGGCGCTGGAGGTCGGCACCGGGCGCCGCGGCAGCGGGCTCCGGCTCGCGCTGACCCGCTTCGGAGCCGCCCAGGCCGACGGGGTCGAGCTGTACCCGGCGAGCGTGCAGGCGTGCCGGCGGGCGGTGGCCGACCTGGGCGACCGGGTGCGCGTGGAGCAGGGCGACGCGACCCGGCTGGCCGCTCCGGACGCCTTCTATGACGCGGTGTTCTGCTACCACCTGCTGCACCACGCCGACGACTGGCGGGCCGTCGTGTCCGAGGCCGCCCGGGTGCTGCGCCCGCGGGGGCGCCTGTACATCGCGGACATGACCGCCCGCTTCGTGGACTCCCGCGCGCTGCGGGCGTCAGCCACCACCCGCGCGACGGTGACCGCCCCACCCCCGCCGGGATCGCCGCGGCGGCGGAGGCCGCGGGCCTGCAGGTGACCGGCCGGCAGACGCGCGTGCTGGGCTGGTGGACGGCGCTCGTCGCCGTCCGCACTTGAGCAGCGGCGCGGGTCGGCACGGCGAGGCGTGGAGCGATGCGGGCCGGCACCGCCCCGGGGCGACCGGACCCGCGGCGCGACGTGACGACGCCCACACCGCGGCGGGTCGTGCTCGCGAGGAGGCGGTGCGAGACTGCGAACACACGCGCGGCGGTCCGGCCGCCCCGCTCCCGCCCCTGACGAGGAGCACAGACATGGGACGCCTGGCGGCCACCGAGGGCTTGACCGAGGTCCAGCAGGAGATCCTCAGCACGGTCCGCAGCTTCGTGGACAAGGAGATCCTGCCCTACGCCACGGACCTTGAGCACAAGGACGAGTTCCCCGACGCGATCGTCGAGGGCATGAAGGAGATGGGCCTGTTCGGGCTCATGATCCCCGAGGAGCACGGCGGGCTGGGCGAGTCCCTGCTCACCTACGCGCTGGTGGTCGAGCAGATCGCCCGCGGCTGGATGAGCGTGTCCGGCGTCATCAACACCCACTTCATCGTCGCCTACATGCTCATGCAGCACGGGACGCAGGAGCAGAAGGAGCGCCTGCTGCCGCTCATGGCGACCGGCGACCTGCGCGGCGGGTTCTCGATGTCGGAGCCCGGGTGCGGCTCGGACGTCGCGGCCATCAAGAGCCGTGCCGTGCGCGACGGCGACAGCTACGTGCTCGACGGCCAGAAGATGTGGCTGACCAACGGAGCGCGCGCGGGGCTGATCGCCACCCTCGTCAAGACCGACGAGGGCGCCGACTCCGTGTACAAGAACATGACGACGTTCCTGGTCGAGAAGGAGCCGGGCTTCGGGCAGACGGCCCAGGGGGTCACGATCCCCGGCAAGATCGACAAGATGGGCTACAAGGGCGTCGAGACCACGGAGATGGTCCTCGAGGGCGCCCGCGTCCCGGCGGCCAACATCCTCGGTGGCGAGGCGGGCCGCGGTCAGGGCTTTTACCAGATGATGGACGGCGTCGAGGTCGGGCGGGTCAACGTGGCGGCCCGCGCCTGCGGCATCTCGATCCGCGCCTTCGAGCTCGCCATCCAGTACGCCCAGCAGCGGGCGACGTTCGGCAAGCCCATCGCGCAGCACCAGGCGATCCAGTTCAAGCTCGCCGAGATGGCCACCAAGGTGGAGGCCGCGCACGCCCTCATGGTCAACGCGGCGCGGCTCAAGGACGCCGGCAAGCGCAACGACGTCGAGGCGGGGATGGCCAAGCTGCTCGCGTCGGAGTACTGCGCCGAGGTGACCCAGGAGTCGTTCCGCATCCACGGCGGCTACGGCTACTCGAAGGAGTACGAGATCGAGCGGCTCATGCGCGAGGCGCCGTTCCTGCTCATCGGCGAGGGCACGAGCGAGATCCAGAAGACGATCATCAGCCGCGGGTTGCTCAAGGACTACCGGCTCAAGGGCTGAGCCGCGCCCCCGCCAGGGCCGGTCCCTCCGGGGGTCCGGCCCTGCGCCGTCCCCGGCACGGACGACGTGGGCCCGGTGCAGGGACGGGGCCCCGCGGGTGCGTCGGTCGCCCGCCCTGCGCTCCGGCGCTGAGCGGGGGGGGGGCTCGAGCGCACCTGCGCCTGTCGGTCGCGCTGTGGTGCGGGTCACACCGTCCGGGGGCTTGCACGCTCCCGCGAGGACGCGTAGTGTCCTTCCTTGCCCCAGGGAGCCGGACACCAAGGAGCGCAGCTCCGGTGGACGACCTGGCGGCCCTCCCGCTCACGATCTGCATACCGCGGACGATGGAGCAACCAGCGTCGACGACCGCGAGGTCAAGGCGGCGGACAGCGGAGGTGCTAGGCTAGGAGAGTTGCACCGGGGATGGTCGGGAGGCCGGGTCCGGGAGCGTCTGATCTTTGAGAACTCAACAGCGTGCTGGAAAGTCAGTGCCATTTGTTTGATCCCGTCGCGGGGTGTCGGG
>JALYMN010000660.1 GCA_030773675.1 Actinomycetota bacterium | reverse complement strand
AGCGCAGCCCGGCGGGCGCGGGCCTGGCCCGGGTCCGGGACCGACAGGGACGGCCGGACCGCTGGCGGCGGGACCGGCTGCTGGCCCGGCGGGCGCGGGCCTGGCCGGGTTCGGGATCCGAGGGGACGGCCGGACCGCTGGCGGCGGGACCGGCTGGCCCGGCGGGACGGGGAGGGTCGGCCCAGTGCGTCCGCCGGACAAGGTCGACCCGCCCGGGCCGAAGCTCGGGCACCGTGAGGTCGCGCTCAGCCCTGTTCACGGGCCTGGGGGACGACGACAAGCGCGACGCGGTCCACAGGCTCCTCGGGGCGCTGACGGACGCCGTCAACGGGCAGGACGGCAACCACGTGCAGATCCAGGTCAAGGCGCGGATGAGGAGCAGCGCGCGGCCGCTGTCGTCGAAGCGGCGCGCGAGGCAGGCGCGAACCCGTCCCAACGGGATGTCTGAACTCCAGCAGTTACCGCAGGGCCAGGAGACGGCCGCGCGGCCCGGGCGAGCGCCGGCGCTGTAGGCACTGCCGTACTCGTCCTGTGGCTCGTCTCGGGTTCCGTCGCTGTGGCCTTATCTGGGTCCCGTTCCGCCCTCGCGAGCAGAGGTCATCCTCGCGGCTGGCGGAGTCGCCGTCCTCCCGGCGCTCTGCTGTGGTGCGCTGCCCGCGCCTACGGCGGAGGCGTCTCGGGGCTCCGGCGGCTCGCGGGGTCGACAGGTACGTCGCTGCCCGCCAGGCGGCCCTGGGCATGGCTGCTCCTCTCGCCGCTGGCGGGGCTGGCCGCCCTGGTCGCCGCCTTCGCGGTCCACCGGGCGCTGCTCGGGCTCGGGTGGACGGACCCCCCGTCGGAAGAGCCGAGGATCGCGGCGGTGCGGACGCCCCCCTGTGGGGCAGGTGTTGCTGTCGTTCGCCGTCACGGCCCTGCCGAGGAGCTCGTCTTCCGCGCTCGGGATCTCCTCACAACTGCACCTCACGGTGCGTCCCTCCGCGCGGTGTAGCTCCGCGTGTTCTGCGGTCTGAACTATGACGCGATCAGGGCTGGCTGCGCCACCTCCTCCGGCTGCTCGGGCTGAGCCTGCATCCACCGGCTGGATGAGGCTGCGCCGGTTGGCAACGGTAAGAGGGTGCTTGTGACCTGCTTCGATCACGGTCACCACGCCAAGATCCTTCAGAGATTCAGGAGCACCGATTCGGGGTTGCTGCTGCCGGTCGTGCTGGGGCAGCGGTTGGGACCGCCGCAGCTGCTGGAGCAGCTGTGGCGAGGGCGCCCCGCAGACCCAGTCGGACATGGACAACGCCGCGCCGCGTCGCCCGCGGCTGACCGGCAGCGGAACGGTCGGGCCGGAACCGGCCCGGCCGTTCCGCTGACACCGCCGTCCCGCGCCCATACGGTGCGTGACGACGACTTCGCGGGAGGCGGGCATGCATGACGACGACACCAGCCGCGCCATCGGCCTGGCCCAAAGCCTGCTGGAGACGTACGGCTACCGGCAGGAGGCGCTGCTCCTCGCCCGCCTCCCCGCCGGCTGCCCTTGCGGGCAGCCCCCGCGACCCGCCGGGGCGCCCCTCACGCCCCGCGAGGCCGAGGTCCTCGGCCTCGTCGTGGCGGGATTGACGAACGGCCAGGCCGCCAGACGGCTCGGGATCAGCGACGGGACGGTCCGCAAGCACCTTGAGCATGCCTACGGCAAGCTCGGCGTCGACAACAGGGTCTCCGCCGCGATGCTCGCCGCGGCGCGGGTCCCCGCCCAGCGCCGCCAGAGCGGCTAGCCGAACTCGACGAGCCCGCGACGCAGGCCCCGAGCGCAGCCGCAGTTGTGGCGTTCGCCGACGCTTGGCCCACCCTGAGCGTGGACGCGCGCCGCGACGTCACGGCCACTCTGCTGACCGCCATCCGGGTCCACGCCGACAAGACCGTCGAGCTCATCCCCCGGTCGGGAATCCCCCTGACGATCAGCTTCACCAAGCGGAACAGCATCTCCATGCTCCCGCCGCATAGCCACCCAAGGGCTGATGCAACCTCCGCATAACCGCCGGCAGGGCCGCACGGCCAGGTTGCAGCGCGGCTGCTGGCACCTCCACTGCTACCACGACCCGACTGATCAGCACCGCCTCCAGATGCACCTCGGCCCCACGCACGACCTGCGGGACCAGGACCGCCCACTCCGCCTTGTCCTTCCCCTCGGCCGCCACCGGAACGAGCCGGTCGTGCACGTCGACCGGCAGCGGTGCGAGCCGGGCGAGCTCGACCTCGAGGCGGAAGCGGGTGGTGCTGCCGCGCAGGGCCTCGAGTGCGACCGCTACCTCCGGCCGGTCCGACTGCCTCAAGGCAGACGGCGCAACCTCAGGGCGCCTTGACGGTCCCTCCAGGCCGTTCTTGTTCTGGTCTATCGACGGATCTCGTCGCGCTGTCGTCCTCTGGAGGCACAGCCCTACCGCCTTCAAGGAGTTCCGCATGCGCCGCGCCGTCACCCTGCTGTCCGCCGCAGCCCTGGTAACCCCTGCTGTCGCGACGGCGACGCCGGCGACCGCTCACCACGCCTGGGGCAGCTACCACTGGGCGAGAACGGGCGACACCTTCACAGTGCAGCTCGGAGACAACGTCAACGCGAGCTGGGACCCCTACATGACCCACACCAGCGCGGACTGGTCGACAACGGCCCAACCGCTCACCACCACCGTCGTCGCGGGGAGCACGACCGGCAAGCGCTGCCAGCCCGCCGCCGGCCGGGTCGAAGTCTGCAACGCCGCGTACGGCAAGACCGGCTGGCTCGGGCTGGCGCAGATCTGGCTCAGCGGCGACCACATCACCCAGGCACGGCGAAGGTCAACGACACCTATTTCAACCTGGACAAGTACAACAACCGCGGAGAGCGGCTGCACGTGCTGTGCCAGGAGGTCGGGCACACCTTCGGGCTCGGCCACACCAGCGAGGACGGCAGCTCCCAAGCCACCTGCATGGACTACTCGCGCAGCAGCGACACCGACGTCACCGCCGACCTCGCCACCATCACCTCCGGCAGCAGCGTCACCCCTAATGCGCACGACTTCGAGCAGCTCGCCGGCATCTACGCCCACGCCGACAGCACCACCACGGTCGGGACCTCGTCCGCCACCACAGGCAGCCTGCAGCCGTCGGACGACAAGGCCTCGTGGGGCCGGGAGGTCGCGCACAGCGCGCAGGGCGCCTGGTCGGTGTTCGTCCGCCAGGGCGACGGCGTGCAGCGCCTGGTCACCCACGTGACTTGGGCGGACGAGGAGCGCTCCGCCCGGGCGCACGCCGGCCACGACGCGCACGCCGGCCACACCCACTAGACCGACGGGGCGTCGGCCCTGGACCTGCTGAGTACAAGCGCCGCCGCGAGGCCGTCCAGCAGGAGGTCGACCAGGCCCGAGCCTGCCTAGCCGACCTCGACGAGCCCGAGCCGCAGGCCCCCACCGCAGCCGCAGTCACGGCCTTCGCCGACGCCTGGCCCACCCTCAGCGTCGAGGCCCGCCGCGACGTCGCGGCCACGCTGCTGACCGCGATCCGGGTCCACCCCGACAAGACCGTCGAACTCCTGCCCCGCTGGGGAGCCAGCCTGACGATCAGCTTCACCAAGCGGAACAGCGTCCCCGTGCTGCCTGACGCATAGCGGCTCTCAGCCTGATGCAACTGCCGCATCAGCGCCACCGGCATGACGAGGTGTATCACGTGGGCAGCGACAGGTGCCGCCCGGACAGGGTGCCCTCGCCGACACCCCCGCCATCGCGGACACGCCCCGACCTCCACGTCAAGGGCGGGCTTGACTACGATCTTTCGACCGTCTGCTCCCGATCCGGGCGGCGCTGCTGGGGCGCCCACGGCCTGTGACGCGACCCGCCGACGAGCACGCGCGCCGCGATGGCTGGTCGCAGCAGGGACTGCGGACTGTCTAGGAGATTGTTGGTACGGGCGAAGGCCTGGGCGACCACCCGGTCGTGGTGGGCGGCGACAAGCAGCCGCGCCACGTACAAATTCAGGAAGCGGATCTGGGGAGTGCGTAAGCCGCGCACACCTGGGAAGCGCAGGTCACTGCTCGCAGCCATCGTCCAGGGCACGTCTACAATCTTGGCTGCCGAGGGGAAGAATCTGCTGGCCAAACCGTCTAGCCCGTGTTCCAGCGCGGATTGCAAAGCCAGCGACTCCTCGGCGGCCACAGTCATGCCTTGCCCATAAACGGGGTTGAAGCTGCTGATCCCGTCGCCGACGACGAGGTAGCCCTCCGGGAGGTCGGTCAGGTCCTCGAACCTGCGCCGCCTACTGGCGGGGAAGTGCGCTGTTGCCGGCTCTCCGACTGGTTCCGCGCCGGCCAGGAGTTGGGCAAGCTCCGGGGTGGGCAGCGACTCGGCGAACCGCACGAAGCCGTCGAGGTCCGTCGGCGGCTGCTCCCCCAGGTAGCCGATCAGGGTGACCATCCACAGGTCGTCCTCCTGCGCGAACACCGCGGCCGAGCGCACCGCCGGAGGGTCCGGCGTGACGACCAAAAACCTTGCTCCACCCAGGTCGCCCGGTCGCCGCCGGAAGGTCCGCGTGACGTAGGTCAGGTTGACGCCGATCTCCTCCTCCTGCGGAAGCGGATACCCCAGATCGGACAGCCAGCGCAGCGGTCCGGGCCCGCGGCCGGTCGCGGCGACGACCAGGGCAGCATTCAACCGCTGCTCCTCGCCGTCGACGCCCTCGCGCAGACGCAGCCCGGTCACCCGGCCGTCCTCCGCCGCGAGACCCAGCGCGGCCGTCCCAGCCCAGAACCGGACGTTGTCCAGCGCGCGGACCCGCTCCCGCACCACTGACTCCAGCAACGGCCGGCTCGCACACAGCACGTCCAAGCCGCTGCGATAGGAGACCAGGAAGCCGCCGCTCATGAAGATGCGGCTGTCCTGCAGCAGATCGCCGGTCAATCCGCCCGCGGCCACCACCTCGTCGGTGAAGCCGGGGAAGTGAGCCTCGAGCACCTCACGGCCGCGTGCGAGCAGGGCATGCACATGCCGTCCCTGCGGCACGCCCCGGCGCTGCTGCTTGGCCTCAGGTAGCAGGTCGCGCTCGACGACCACGACCTCGGCGAACTGGTCCGCCAGGACTCGGGCGGCCAGCAGGCCGCTCATGCTGCCGCCCACCACGACGGCTCGCTCCGCCGATCGCCCCATGCCAACCGCCCCTGCAACGCAACCGTTGCCACGATGAAGATCAGATTTCGGACGACGCGCTGCTCGCGCTGGCCGCGGCCTCCCACCCTGGCTGCAACACCCCGGTCCCGCCATGAGCTTTTTGAGTCATCTGCAGCACGCGAAGGGGCTAC
>JALYMN010000659.1 GCA_030773675.1 Actinomycetota bacterium | reverse complement strand
ACCGCCGCCTGCTCGTGCGTGCGCCGCCCGCCCATCTCCAGCAGCGGCCGGTCGCCCGCGGCGAGCACCATCCGCGCCGCCGCCGACGCCACCGCGGAGTCGTGGTTTAGCACCGACAGCACGAGCGTCTCGAACAGCAGGCCCTCGGCGAAGCAGCCCTCGACGGTGAGGACGGGCGAGCCCGGCGCGTAGGTCTCGCCCTCGGCGTACGCCGAGACCTCCAGGCCGAGGTGCCGCTCGGCGAGCCACTCCAGGGCGTCCGGCGAGACCGTCCCGGTCAGCGCCTGCACCTCCGGCTCGCCGAAGCGCAGGTGCTCGAGCAGGCCGGCCAGCCGCCCCTGCCCCGCGACGACGCCGAAGCGCCGCCCGGGCGGCAGCCGGCGGGCGAACACCTCGAAGACCGCCCGGCGCCCCGCGACGCCCTGGCGCAGGGCCGCGTCGAGCATCGTCAGCTCGTACCTGTCCGTGAGCAGGGCGGTCGACATGCCACGTCCTTCTCCTCGTCAGGGTGACGACAACCCTGGCCGAGCGGGAAGCCGCGAACCGCGCCGCACGTTGTGCAGACGTGCAGCCCGCGCTCCCCCTGGACCCTCCGGCCGCCCCCGCCGACCCGGCGCTGTCCCGGCTCCTGCAGGTCCGTCGCATCTGGGCCGAGCCCGACGCGCTCGCCCTACCGCGCGGGCACGAGGTGGTCGCACGCTGGCCCGACGCCGAGGTGGTCGAGATCGCCTCCCACATGGCCGTGCCCTTCGGCCCCGAGGACGTCGGCCGCTGGGTGCGCGTCAAGACCGAGGAGCTCGTCCTCGGCGTCAAGAAGTCGCTCAGCGCCCGGCCCAACGGCCGCAGCAGCGACTTCATCGCGCCGTCCACGGCCAACGGCTGCGCGATGGCCTGCGCCTACTGCTACGTGCCGCGGCGCAAGGGCTACGCCAACCCGGTCACCGTCTTCGCCAACATCGACCGCATCACCCGGTACCTCCGCGGCCACGTGCAGCGGCAGGGCGCGAAGCTTGCGCCGGACCAGGTCGACCCGCTCGCCTGGGTCTACGACATCGGCGAGAACTCCGACTGCTCCCTCGACGCCCGGCTGTCGGACAACGTCCGCGACCTCGTCGACACGTTCCGCGAGCTGCCGACCGCCAAGGCGTCGTTCGCCACCAAGCACGTCAACCGCGACCTGCTCGACTGGGACCCGCGGGGCCGCACGCGCGTGCGCTTCTCGCTCATGCCGGCCGCCGACTCCAAGCTGCTCGACGTCCGGACCTCGCCGGTCGCCGAGCGGCTGGCCGTGGTCGACGACTTCGTCGCCGCCGGCTACGAGGTGCACGTCAACCTCTCGCCCGTCGTCGTCCGCGACGGGTGGCTCGAGGACTGGGCGCAGCTGCTGTCCGACCTCGGCGACGCCACCGGGCCGGCGTTCAAGGCGCAGGCCGCCGCCGAGGTCATCTTCCTCACCCACAACGATCGGCTCCACGAGGTCAACCTCGGCTGGCACCCGAAGGCCGAGGAGGTGCTCTGGCGGCCGGAGCTCCAGCAGGAGAAGTGGTCGCAGACCGGCGGGCGCAACGTGCGCTACCGCAACGGGTTCAAGGGTCAGCAGGTCCGCGCGCTCACGGACCTGGTCGCCGAGCGGACGCCGTGGTTGCGCGTCCGGTACGCCTTCTAGCAGGGTCGCTCTCATGCCCGAGCTGCCCGAGGTCGAGGCCCTGACGACGTTCCTGCGCGAGCACGCCGTCGGGCGCACGGTGGCGCGGGTCAACGTCCCGGGCATCCACGTGCTCAAGACCTTCGACCCGCCGCCGTCCGCGCTCGCCGGGCTGGAGGTCACCGGGGTCGCCCGGCACGGCAAGTTCCTCGACCTGACGGTGGGCGGGCGGGGACCGACAGGAACAGTCGACGGGCTGCACCTCGTCGTCCACCTCGCCCGCGCCGGCTGGCTGCAGTGGAAGCCGTCGCTGCCGGCCGCGCCGCCGCGAATGGGCAAGGGGCCGCTCGGGCTGCGGCTGCACCTCGCTCATGCGGACGGGACGCCGGCGGGAGGCTTCGACCTCACCGAGGCCGGCACGCAGAAGAAGCTCGCCGTGCACGTCGTCCGCGACCCGGCCGAGGTGCCGGGCGTGGCCCGGCTCGGCGTCGACCCGCTGTCGCCGGAGTTCACGCTCGAGACGTTCGCCGGGCTGCTCGCCGGGCAGCGCGGCCAGGTCAAGGGCCTGCTCACCGACCAGTCGCTGATCGCCGGGCTGGGCAACGCCTACAGCGACGAGGTGCTCTGGGAGGTACGGCTGTCGCCGTTCAAGCCCGCCGGCAACCTCGCCCCGGACGACGTCGCACGGCTGTACGCGGCCGTCGTCGACGTCCTGCGCGCGGCCGTGGCGCGCAGCGACGGTCAGGCGGCCGGGACGCTCAAGGCCGAGAAGAAGAGCGGCATGAACGTGCACGGGCGGGCCGGGCTGCCCTGCCCCCGCTGCGGCGACACGGTGCGCGAGGTGTCGTTCGCCGAGAAGGCGCTGCAGTACTGCCCGACCTGCCAGACCGAGGGCAAGCCGCTCGCCGACCGGCGCCTGTCGCGGCTGCTCAAGTAGGCCGTGCGAGGCTCTGCCACCACGACCGAGGAGGCGCCATGCAGCCCATCTACACCGCCGAGGCGACGGCGTACGGCGCCCGCACCGGCACCGTCGTGACGAACGACGGCCGGCTCGACCTGACCCTGTCCCGCCCGTCGGAGATGGGCGGCGACGGCGGGTCAGGCACCAACCCGGAGCAGCTGTTCGCTGCCGGCTACGCCGCCTGCTTCCACAGCGCGATGCGGTTCGCGCTGAAGCCCGAGGGGCTGACGGCGTCCGCTCTGCAGGGGTCCAAGGTGGCGGCCAAGGTGCACTTCCTCAAGGCCGGCGAGGGCGAGTTCGGGCTCGGCGTCGATCTCGACGTCCACCTGCCCGAGGTGGACGAGGAGCAGGCGCGCAAGGTCGCCGAGCGCACGCACCAGATCTGCCCGTACTCCAAGGCCATCCGCGACAACGTCGACGTGCACATCAACATCGTGTAGCGCGGGGCCTGAGGCCCTGCTCACGGGACGGCGCGACGGCGCCCCCGGTCGGTAGCGTCGAAGCGGTGACCCTGCTCGTCCCGACCCCGTCCGTCGAGCGCGCCCGGGTCGCCGTCGCCGTCGTGTTCGCCCTCAACGGGCTCGCCTTCGCGTCCTGGGTGTCGCGGCTGCCGGCGGTGCGCGACGGGCTCGGGCTGAGCACCAGCCAACTGGGCCTGCTCCTGCTGTGCGTGGCGGTCGGCTTGGTGCTCGGACTGCCCGCGAGCGGGCCGCTGGTGTCGCGCACCGGACCGGCCCGCGCGGCCCTGGCCGGGATGCTGCTCGTCGGAACGGGCCTGCTCCTGGTGGCCGCGGGCGTCGCCGGCGGGTCCGTGCCGGTCAGCGGTGCCGGGCTGCTGCTCACCGGCCTCGGCATCGCCACCTGGGACGTCGCGATGAACGTCGAGGGAGCCGACGTCGAGCGGCGGCTCGCCCGCCCGCTGATGCCGCGCTTCCACGCGGCGTTCAGCCTCGGCACCGTCGCGGGTGCGGTCGTCGGGGCGGGTGCGGCCGGCGCGGGCCTGTCCGCGCCGCTCCAGTTCGCGGTCACGGCCGTGCTGGTCGCGGCGGTCGGCACGAGGGGTCTGCGCTCCTTCCTGCCGGTCGCCGAGCACCGCGACGACGTCCCGGCCCTCGGCCTGTCCTCGGCCTGGCGGGAGCCGCGCACGCTGCTCCTCGGTCTGCTGGTGCTCTGCGCCGCGTTCACGGAGGGCACGGCGAACGACTGGCTGGCGCTCGCGCTGGTCGACGGCTACGGCACCAGCGAGGCGCTGGGCGCGCTCGGCTTCCCCGTCGGGATGAGTGCCGCCGCCGACGACCCGCGCGGGGCCGCCGTGCGGGTGTCGGTGGTCAGCTCGATCGGCTACACGGCCTTCCTCGCCGGCCCTCCGCTCGTCGGCCTGCTCGCGGAGCCGGAGCGGCTGGGCGTGCGGCGGGCGCTGCTCGTCGTCCTCGCCGCGCTCGTCGTCGGGGCGGCCAGTGGCGGGGCGAGGGTGGCGGGGCAGCGGTCGCCCTGGTCCCGCGGGTCTTCGCTCACCACCACCAC
>JALYMN010000658.1 GCA_030773675.1 Actinomycetota bacterium | reverse complement strand
CGGCCGGACCACCGGGCGTTGCGGCACCTTCGTCCCGGGCGGCCCGACCGTGCCGTCCGGCCGGACGACGGGCAGCCCGGTCGGCAGGCGCCCGCCGGGCAGCACCGCCGGGCGCCCCACTCCGTAGATGCCGGCGTAGACGTCGCGGACCATCGGCGCCGCGGTCGTGCCGCCCGTGCCGCCCTGCGACACCATCCCGACGACGACGAGCTCGGGGTCGGCGGCGGGGGCGAAGGAGGCGAACCAGGCGGTGTCCTGCTTGTTCGCCACCTCCCCGGTGCCGGTCTTGCCGGCCACGTGCACCGGGAAGCCGGCGAACGCGCCGGCCGCCGTGCCCTCGGTGGTGACCCCGCCGAGCGCCTCCTTGATGTACTCGCGCGTGCGGTCCGACACGGGGACCTCGCCGCGGCTGCCCGGCCGGACCTCCCGCGCGGTGCGGCCGTCGGCGCTGAGCAGCGCCCGGGCCACGGTCGGCTGGACGAGCGTGCCGCCGTTGGCGAAGGCGGCGTACACGGTGGCGAGCTGCAGCGGCGTGACGAGGGTGTCGCCCTGCCCGATGGCGAAGTTCGCCGCGTCGCCGCCGCGGAAGCGGTTGCCGTCCTCGCAGAACTCCTTGTTGGCACGCCGGCGCTCCGTGCTGCGCTCGGGGTTCACCGCGCCCCTGCAGTAGTTGTCGCGCTGCTGCTCCCAGCGCCGCTGCAGGAACGCCCGGTCGGCGATCGTCCCGCGCCGCTCGCTCGGCAGGTCCACGCCCGTCGGCTGTCCGAGCCCGAAGGCCTGCGCCATGCGGATCATCGGGTCTGTCGGGTCCGGCAACGGACGGTTGCCGCCGTCGCGCAGCCAGTGCCTGTAGGCGAAGTCGTAGAAGATCGTGTCGCAGGACTTGACGATCGCGGTGCGCAGGTCGATCGGCCCGAGCCCGACGCCCTCGAAGTTGCGCTTGCCGTTCAGCGGGGCGTACGCCCCAGGGCAGGGATAGATCCCGTCGAGCGGCGCGCCGGCCTCCACCGCCGCCGCGGTCGAGATGACCTTGAAGGTCGACGCCGGCGCGTAGGCCCCCTGCACGGCGCGGAAGACGAGCGGGGCGCCCTTGCTCTCGTCGACGAGCGCGGCGTACTCCTCGTCCGACGCCCCGCCCACGAACACCGACGGGTCGTACGACGGCGAGCTGGCCATCGCCACGATCCGCCCCGTCTTGGCCTCCATCACGACGATCGACCCGGAGTCGGCCCGGTAGGTGCCGTTCCCGCCGCGGTCCGGACGGGTGCGGGCCTGCGCCATCGCGCGCTCGAGCGCCTCCTCGGCGACCTGCTGTACGCCGGCGTGCAGCGACAGCACGAGCGCGTCGCCCGGCCGCGCGGGCTCCTCCGAGTCGACGCCGGTCACCGTGCCGACGTGGTCGACGAGCAGCCGCTGGACGCCGTCGCGGCCGCGCAGCTCGCGGTCGTACGTCGCCTCGACGCCCGCGCGCCCGATCAGCGCGGTGGGCTGCACCCCCTCGTACTCCGGCAGCGCGGTCTCCCGCTCGCTGATCGGCCCGAGGTAGCCGAGCACGTGCGCGGCCCGGCGCCGGTCGGCGCTCGGGTACTCCCGGACCGGCAGGAAGCTCGTCCGGACGCCCGGGAAGTCCTCTCGCTGCTCCTCGACCGCGAGCACCCGGGCGATCCCGGCGGGGTCGTCGGCCGCGTGCTCGGCCACCGGCACCGGCTGGTACGGCGAGCCGCGCCAGCACGGCGGGGGGACACGCTCGCCGCAGGGCGTGATCTCGCGGGCGAGCTGCGCCGGGGTCTTGCCGACCACCCGGCCGAGCCGGGCCAGGACGGCGGCGCCGCGGTCCTGCTCGCGGCGCAGCACGGCCCGGTTGACGGTGATGACCAGGGCGGTGCGGTTGCCGACGAGTTTGGTGCCGGCCGCGTCGTACACCTCGCCGCGCGGGGCGGGCGTCACGACCTCGCGCACCCGGTTCTCGCTCGCGGCGCGGACGTAGGTGTCGGCGGCGACGACCTGCAGGTACCACAGGCGGCCGAGCAGGGTCGTGAGGATCGACAGGACGACCACCTGCAGCACGAACAGCCGCAGACGGGACCGCTCGCTCACCTGCGCCTACCTTCTCGTGCCGCTCGCCCTCCTGTCGTCGTCCGCCTCGGCCCGTCGGACCAGCGCGGGAACGGCCGGGACGACGAACGGCGCCAGGACCACAGCGTAGGCGAGCGACGACGTTCCGGAGCGCAGCAACGCGCCAACTGTCACACGAGGGTCACCGAGCAGGAACCCCTGCGCGGCGAACAGTGCGACGGCGCCCGCGGCGGCCGCCGCGACCACGCCGACCGGCAGCAGGGCCGAGCGCTCGGGCCGGTCGGCCAGCTGTCCCGCGGCGTAGCCGACGAGGGCGTGCACGAGCGCGAGCCGGCCCAGCGCGTGGTCGGACAGCAGGTCCGCCGACAGTCCGGCGAGGAAGCCGATGACGAGCCCGGCCGCCGGCCCCTCCGCCAGCGCGAGGGCGGCGACGACGACGAGGAGCAGCGGCGGCACCGCGCCGGGCAGCGGCAGGGCCGACAGTACCGCCGTCTGCAGCAGCAGTGCGACGAGGACGAGCGCGGCGGCGAGCAGGCCGCGGCGGAGGTTCACCGGCCGGGCAGCGGGGCGCGCTCGCCGGTGCGGGCGGGCGCCACCACCACTCCGACGAGGTCCAGGCGGCCGACGTCGACGAGGGGCTGCACCTCGACGGTGCGGGTGAGCGCGCCGGGCCGAAGCACGCGGGTGACCCGGCCGAGCGGCAGGTCGGGCACGACGAACGTCGCCGACCGCGTGCTCGTGACGACGTCGCCGACGCGCACCTCGGCGTCGGTGTCGACCAGCTCCAGGCGCAGGCCGCCGCCGGTGCCGCTGGCCAGCCCGAGGGCTCCGGAGCGCTGCAGCCGGGCGCCGACCGTGAACCCCGGGTCGACGAGCAGCAGCACGGTCGAGGTGGTGGGGCCGACCCGCGTCGTGCGCCCCACCAGCCCGTCGCCGGACAGCACGGTCTGGTCCTCCCGGACGCCGTCGCGGCTGCCCGCGTCGATCGTCGCCGTCCAGGCGAAGCCGAGGCTGTCGCCGACGGCGACCACCCGGGCCGGGACGACGGGGTGCGCGGCGGCCGGGCGCAGCGCGAGCAGGCGGTCGAGCTCGGCGGCGCGCCGGCGCAGCGCCTCGGTCTCGCGCAGCCGGGCGCGCAGCGCCGCGTTCTCCCGGGCGAGCCGGGCGTTGTCGTCGCGGTAGTCGTCGAGCCGGGGCAGCGCGGCGAGCGCGTCGGTGACCGTGCGCGTCCCGCCGCCGAGCGCCCGCTGGGCGGGGCCGAGCACGGTATCGGCGCCGCGCCGCAGGGCGTCGAGGGGCGAGCCGCCGGCGCGCGCGTCGACCGCGATGAGGGTGAAGGCGGTGAGGACCAGCAGGGCCAGCAGCAGCCGCAGGTGCGGCCCGCGCACTAGCGCCGCGGCTCGGAGACGAGCACCTGCTGCAGCGCCTCGAACTCCTCGACGCACTTGCCGGAGCCGATGGCGACCGAGTGCAGCGGGTTCTCGGCGATCTGCACGGGCATCGCGGTCTCGTGGCGCAGCCGCTCGTCGAGGCCGCGCAACAGCGCGCCGCCCCCGGTGAGCACGATGCCGCGGTCCATGACGTCGCCGGACAGCTCGGGCGGGCAGGCGTCGAGGGTGGTCTTGACCGCGTCGACGATCTGGTTGACGGGCTCCTCGATGGCTTTGCGGATCTCCTCGGCGGTGACCGTGATGGTCTTCGGCAGCCCGCTCACCAGGTCGCGGCCACGGATCTCGGCCTGCGGCTCCTCCGGCGTCGGGAAGGCCGAGCCGATGGCCATCTTGATCTCCTCGGCGGTGCGCTCGCCGAGCATCAGCGAGTACTCCTTCTTGACGTAGGAGATGATCGAGGAGTCGAGCTCGTCACCGCCGGTGCGGATGGACTGGCTGGTCACGATCCCGCCGAGGCTGATCACGGCGACCTCGGTCGTGCCGCCGCCGATGTCGACGACCATGTTGCCGGTCGGCTCGTGCACCGGCAGGCCGGCGCCGATGGCCGCCGCCATCGGCTCCTCGATGATGTAGACCTTGCGCGCCCCGGCCTGGTAGCCGGCGTCCTTGACCGCGCGCTGCTCCACCCCCGTGATGCCGCTCGGCACGCAGATGACGATGCGCGGCTTGGCGAAGTGCCGCCGCGTGTGCACCTTCTGGATGAAGTAGCGCAGCATCCGCTCGGTGGTGTCGAAGTCGGCGATGACGCCGTCCTTGAGCGGGCGGATGGCGACGATGTTGCCGGGCGTGCGCCCGATCATGCGCTTCGCCTCGGTGCCCACCGCGAGGATGCCGCTCGTCGCGGTGTTGATCGCCACCACGCTCGGCTCGTTGAGCACAACCCCGCGGCCGCGGACGTACACCAGAGTGTTGGCGGTGCCGAGGTCGACCGCCATGTCGCGTCCGAGGAACGCCAGCGAGGAGCGGGCGGTGCGTGCCGGGGAGGAGGTCGAGCGGGCCATGCAGGGGGCCTTCCGGGCGAGTCGAGCGGCACGAGAGCGGCGGGACAGGCGGCCCTCGGCGGAGGCTCACTGTAGCCGCGCGACTGCGCTCCCGGAGGCAGCTCGACCGGCGCGGCGAGCGCCTGAGGGCCCGCTACAGCTGGGGGAAGAACAGCCCGATCTCGCGCGCGGCCGACTTCGGCGAGTCCGACCCGTGCACCAGGTTCTGGCCGATCTCCAGCGCGTAGTCGCCGCGCAGCGACCCCGGCGTGGCCTCCACGGGGTTGGTGACGCCCAAGATCCGGCGCGTGCCGGCCACGGCGTTCGGGCCCTCGACGACGAGCGCCACCAGCGGGCCGCCGGTGATGAACTCGACCAGCTCGCCGAAGAACGGCCGCTCCCGGTGCTCGCCGTAGTGCTGCTCCGCGGTCTCGCGGTCCAGCGTGCGCAGCTCCATCGCGACGAGCGTCAGGCCCTTGCGCTCGAGCCGGGTGACCACCTCGCCGGCGAGGCCGCGGCGGACGCCGTCGGGCTTGACGAGGACGAGGGTGCGCTCGGTGGCCATGCGGCAGGTTCTCCTGGGTGTCAGGGGTGTCAGGGGTGGCGGGCGGGGCGAGGCTACCGGTGACCGACGAGCTCACCGGACGAGCAGGCGGCGGGCCTCCCCCGCCGTGACCACCGACCCGGTGACCAGGACGCCGGCGCCGCCGAGCTGGTCGGCGTCCTCCTCCGACAGGGCGACGGCGGTGTCGAGCGCGTCGTCGAGGCGGTCCTCGACGGCGACCCGCTCCTCGCCGAACACGTCGACGGCGAGCGCGTGCAGCGCGTCGACCGGCATCGCCCTGGGGCTCGCCGTCTGCGTGACGACGACGGCGGCGAGCGCCGGCTCGAGCACCTCGAGCAGGCCGCGGGCGTCCTTGTCGCCGAGCACGGCGAGCACACCGACCAGGTGCGTGAAGCGGAACGCGTCGCCGATCGCACCGACCGTCGCGGCCATGCCCGCGGCGTTGTGGCTGGCGTCGACGAGCACGGTCGGGCTGGTCCGGACGACCTCGAGCCGCCCCGGCGAGTCGACGGAGGCGAAGCCCTCGCGGACCGTGTCGGCGTCGAGCGCGCCGGCGCCGCCGAGGAAGGCCTCGACCGCGGCGACCGCGGCCGCGGCGTTCGCGGCCTGGTACGCGCCGTGCAGCGGCAGGAACACGTCGTCGTAGCGGCCGGCGAGGCCCTGCAGCGTGAGCAGCTGACCGCCGACGGCGGTGGCGCGGTGCACCACCCCGAACTCCAGGCCCTCGCGCGCGACCGTCGCGCCGACCTCGGCGCACCGGCGCAGCAGCACCGCGGCGGCGTCCGGCGGCTGCGCGGCGAGGACGACGGTCGCGCCCTCGTGGACGATGCCGGCCTTCTCGGCGGCGATCTGGGCGACGGTCGTCCCGAGCAGCGGCACGTGGTCGAGCCCGACGGGCAGGACGACGCAGGTCTGCGCGTGCAGCACGTTCGTCGCGTCCCAGGTGCCGCCGAGCCCGACCTCCACGACCGCGGCGTCGACGGGGGCGTCGGCGAACACGGCGAACGCCATGCCGGTGAGCACCTCGAAGAAGGTCATCGGGACGGGCGAGCGGCTGTCGACGAGCTCGACGTACGGCAGCACCTCGTCGAACGCCTCGGCGAAACGCTCCTCGGTGACCGGCCGGCCGTCGACGCAGATGCGCTCGATCACCGACTCGAGGTGCGGGCTGGTGTAGCGGCCGGGACGCACGCCGAGCGCTCGGAGGAGGGCGTCGACCATGCGCGCCGTGCTCGTCTTGCCGTTGGTGCCGGTGAGGTGGATCGCGGGGTAGGCCCGCTGCGGGTCGCCGAGCAGGTCGCAGAGCAGCCGGATCCGGTCGAGGTCCGGCTGCATCCGGTCCTCGCTCGGGTAGCGCGCCGCGAGCGCCGCCTGCACCCGGTCGAGCGGACGCTCCGGCGGCGAGGTCACGCCGCCGGCTCGGGCGCGAGGACGACGTCGACGTCGAGCGGCCCGCCGTCCTCGCTCTCCTCGAAGAGGACCTCGGCGACGACCCCGGCGTTGCGCAGGTCGACCTCCGCCTGCCGCAGCAGGCGCAGGCGGGCGCCGTCGCCGCGCACGGTCAGCCGCTCGACCTCCGCCTTCATCGACCGCTTCTCGGTGCTCTTGGCCTTGCGGACGGCGCCGAGCACCTCCCCGGCCGCCTGCAGCACCGGCGGCTCGCCGTCACCGACCAGCTCCTCGACCGTCGGCCAGGACGCGCGGTGCACCGATCCCTGCCGCCACCAGGACCAGACCTCCTCGGTGGCGAAGGGCAGGACGGGCGCGAACAGCCGCAGCAGGACGTCGAGCGCGAGCCGCAGCGCCCGGTTGGCCGAGGCGGCCGCCTCCCCCTCGTCGTAGGCCCGGCCCTTGACCAGCTCGATGTAGTCGTCGCAGAAGGTCCAGAAGAAGGCCTCGGTGCGCTCCAGCGCCCGGCTGTAGTCGTAGGCCTCGAAGGCCGCGGTCGCCTCCTGCACGACGGCGGCGAGGCGGGTCAGCAGGGCGCGGTCGAGCGGCTCGGTGACCGGCCCGGGCGGCGCCTCGGGGAAGGACAGCGCGAACTTGCTGGCGTTGAGCAGCTTGGTGGCCAGCCGCCGGCCGACCTTCATCTGCCCCTCGTCGAAGGCGGTGTCGGTGCCGAGCCGTCCGCCCGCGGCCCAGTAGCGGACGGCGTCGCTGCCGTGCTGCTCCAGCAGGCCCATGGGCGTGACGACGTTGCCCTTGGACTTGCTCATCTTCTTGCGGTCGGGGTCGAGCACCCACCCGTTGATGGCGGTGTCGGACCAGGGCAGCACGCCGTGCTCGAGGTGCGAGCGCACGACCGTGGCGAACAGCCAGGTGCGGATGATCTCCGGGCCCTGCGGGCGCAGGTCCATCGGGAACACCCGCGCGAACAGGTCGGGGTCGTCCTCCCACCGCCCGGCGATCTGCGGGGTGAGCGACGAGGTGGCCCAGGTGTCCATGATGTCGGGGTCGCCGACGAAGCCGCGCGGGACGCCGCGGTCGGTCTCGGCGTAGCCGTCCGGGACGTCGCTGGACGGGTCGACCGGCAGGCGGCTCTCGGCGGGCACGAGCGGCTCGTCGTACACCGGCTGGCCGACGTCGTCGAGCCGGTACCACAGCGGGATCGGCACCCCGAAGAACCGCTGCCGGCTGATGAGCCAGTCGCCGGCCAGGCCGTTGACCCAGTTCTCGTAGCGGCCCTGCATGTGCGGCGGGTGCCAGGACAGCTCCTCGCCCCGCTTGAGCAGCTCCTCCCGCCGGGCGGCGTCGCGCCCGCCGTTGCGGATGTACCACTGGCGGCTGGTGACCACCTCGAGCGGGCGGTCGCCCTTCTCGTAGAACTTCACCGGATGGGTGATGGGGCGGGGCTCGCCGACGAGCGCGCCCGCCTCCGCCAGCAGCTCGACGATCCGCCGTTGCGCCTGCTTGACCGTCTTGCCGGCCAGCTCGCCGTACGGGTCGCCGACGCCGTCGGGCGGGCCGGGGAGCAGCCGCCCGTCGCGGCCGACGACGCTGCGCACCGGCAGGTCGAGCTCGCGCCACCACACCACGTCGGTGAGGTCGCCGAACGTGCAGATCATCGCGATGCCGGTGCCCTTGTCGGGGTCGGCCAGCGGGTGCGCGCGCACCGGCACCTCGACGCCGAAGAGCGGGGTCGTCACCGTCGTGCCGAACAGCGGCTGGTGGCGCTCGTCGTCGGGGTGGGCCACCAGCGCCACGCAGGCGGGCAGCAGCTCGGGGCGCGTGGTCTCGATGAGCACCGGCTCGCCACCGACGCGCGGGAACGCGAGGCGGGAGTAGGCGCCGGGCTGCTCGCGGTCCTCGAGCTCGGCCTGCGCCACCGCGGTGCGGAAGTCGACGTCCCAGAGGGTGGGCGCCTCCTGCGCGTACGCCTCACCGCGGGCGAGGTTGCGCAGGAAGGCGCGCTGCGAGGCGCGCTGCGACTCCGGGCCGATCGTCGTGTAGGTCTGCGCCCAGTCGACGGACAGCCCGAGCGTGCGCCAGAGCCGCTCGAACGCCTTCTCGTCCTCGGCGGTCAGCCGCAGGCACAGCTCGACGAAGTTGCGCCGCGAGATGCTCAGCGGCTCCTTGGGCGGGTTCGGCGGGGGCGCGAAGCCGGGGTCGTACGGCATGCCCGGGTCGCAGCGCACGCCGTAGTAGTTCTGCACCCGGCGCTCGGTCGGCAGGCCGTTGTCGTCCCAGCCCATCGGGTAGAAGAGCACCTTGCCGCGCATCCGCTGGTAGCGGGCGAGACTGTCGGTCTGCGCGTAGCCGAACACCGAGCCCATGTGCAGCGACCCGCTCACCGTCGGCGGCGGCGTGTCGACGGCGTAGACGTCGGCCCGCTGCGCGGAGCGGTCGAAGGCGTACGTGCGCTGCTCGGCCCAGACCGCGTCCCACTTCGCCTCGAGGCCGTCGAGGCTCGGGCGCTCGGGCGTGCGGGGCGAGGTCATGCGGCGAGTCTAGGGAGGGCACCGGCCCCTCCGGCCTGCCCGACGAGCCACCTCGGGCGGCTCCGGAG
>JALYMN010000657.1 GCA_030773675.1 Actinomycetota bacterium | reverse complement strand
GACCGGGGGTTCCGGGCGGCGAGCGCACGGGTCGAGGCGGTCACCCTGCCGGCGACCGTGTCCCTTCGCCCGCATGCCGCGCGGCGCGCCTGCCAGCAGCTCGAACGCCACTACCCCGGCACCCGGGTGTACCGCACGACGCGCCGGATGCTGCGCGACCACCCCGCCGCGGACGTCGGCGGCCTGGGCATCGTCCCGCCGCCCGACCGCAGCCGCGAGCTGCGGGCGGCCGCCGTGCTGGTCTGGGGCGTGTTCGTGCTGGCGGGGTACTCGGTGCTCTTCCTGCCGCAGGACGCGGTGAGCGACCTCGCCAGGCAGTGGTGGCCGGCGCTGCTGGCTCTCCTGCTCGCCTGGCAGGCGGCGCTGGTCTGGCTGCTGTGCCGGCTGATGGCGCTGCAGATGCCCGACACGCGCGGCTGACCGCACCTCACGCTGACCTGTGGCCCGAAAGCCCCCGCGCGGCGTCCGCAGGCGCTACGGTGCGCCGCAACCTCACCGGGAGCGGGCAAGGGGGACCAGCCTTGGGCTTCGCAGATGCTGTCAGCAGCGGGTTCGCGCGGTACGCCTCCTTCTCCGGCCGGGCACGGCGGTCGGAGTACTGGTGGTTCTACCTGTTCACCTTCCTGGTCTACGTCGCTGCAACGGTGATCGACGCCATCATCGGGGTGCCCGCGACGGCGGCCATCGCCGTCCTTGCGCTGTTCATCCCCACCCTCGCCGTGAGCGTGCGTCGGCTCCATGACACCGGCCGCTCCGGCTGGTGGTTCCTCATTGGGCTGGTCCCCCTCGTGGGTGGCATCGTCCTGCTGGTGTTCTTCGTCCAGGACGGCACTCCGGGCGCCAACCAGTACGGCCCGTCGCCGAAGGAGACCGCCTTCGCGACCTGAAGGCGGACGTACGGACCTCGGCGGCAGGGACCGCGGGCGTCGGTCAGCACGCCGCCGTAGGCTCGCAGGGCCCGCCTCGACGGCGAGCGATCGACGGCGACGGGGGAAGCGAACGTGAAGCCAGGCGGCCAGCCCAACATGCAGCAGCTGATGAAGCAGGCGCAGAAGATGCAGCAACAGCTGGTGGAGGCCCAGCACGCCCTGGCCGAGATGACGGTCACCGGCACCGCCGGCGGCGGCCTGGTCACCGCGACGGTGACCGGCGCGAGCGAGATCGTCAGCGTGAAGATCGACCCCAAGGCGGTCGACCCGGACGACCTGGAGAGCCTCGAGGACCTCATCGTCGCCGCGGTCCGCGACGCCTCGACGAACGCGCAGGACCTGCAGACGGAGAAGATGGGCCCGCTGACCGGCGGGTTGGGCGGCCTCGGCCTGCCCGGGATGTAGGTGTACGAAGGCGCCGTCCAGGACCTCATCGACGAGCTCGGCAGGCTGCCGGGCGTCGGCCCGAAGAGCGCCCAGCGCATCGCGTTCTACCTGCTCGCCGCCGACGCGGCCGACGTTCGCCGGCTCGTGTCCGCGCTGACCGAGGTCAAGGACAAGGTGCGGTTCTGCCGCATCTGCGGCAACGTCGCTGAGGCCGACGAGTGCCGGATCTGCCGCGACCCGCGGCGCGACCTCACGTCGATCTGCGTCGTCGAGGAGCCCAAGGACGTCATCGCGATCGAGAAGACGCGGGAGTTCCGCGGGCGCTACCACGTGCTCGGCGGCGCGATCTCGCCCATCGAGGGGGTAGGGCCCGACGCGCTGCGCCTGCGCGAGCTCATGGTCCGCCTGCAGGACGGCGCGGTGACCGAGCTCATCCTCGCGACCGACCCCAACCTCGAGGGAGAGGCGACCGCGACCTACATCGCCCGGATGGTCGGCCCGATGGGCCTGAAGGTGACGCGCCTGGCCAGCGGCTTGCCCGTGGGCGGCGACCTGGAGTACGCCGACGAGGTCACGCTCGGCCGGGCGTTCGAGGGCAGGAGGAGACTGGATGTCTGAGTCCACGCGCACCGCGGTCGGCGACAACCGCGGCGACGACCTGCGGCTGGCCGGTGAGGTCGCCCGCGACGCGCAGCGCTACCTGGCGACCCTGCACGCCGTCGCGTACGGCGTCACGGGCGCGCAGTCCGTGCCCCTGCTGCTGCTCGACGTCGCCCAGGTGTGCGTGGCGGCGGCGCACCTGTCGGCGCGCACCGACGTCGTCCTCGACGACAACCCCGGGCCCGGCGACACGGAGCCGCCCGACGTCGACGCGCTACGCGAGGGGCTCGCCGCCGCGCTGGACTCCGCCGACGCCTACGCCGAGGTGTTCGACCCCTACGACGCGGGCGAGCTGGTCCGGATGCGGCTGTCGGACGACCTCGCCGACATCGCGGTCGACCTGCTCACCGGGCTGGCGCACTACGAGGCGGGCCGCAGCCGCGAGGCGCTGTGGTGGTGGCAGTACACCTGCCTCAACTCCTGGGGCATGTCGGCGGGCGCCGCGCTGCGGGCGCTGCAGAGCCTGGTGGCGCACGCCCGCCTCGACGCCGGGCAGGAGCCGCTGCCGGCCGACGTGGCGGACTGACCCGGCGGGGACCTGTGCGTGATCCCTGTCGCAGGGCGATGTCATGCTCCTGCACCACCTGGAGCCGGGCCGTCCGCCCGCTCCCCGAGCCGACCCCGGGGGCCCAGCCGTGACCAAGGCCAGTGACCTGTTCCTGCGCTGCCTGGAGGCCGAGGGCGTCGAGTACGTCTTCGGCGTCCCGGGCGAGGAGAACGCCGACGTCATGATGTCGCTGCTCGACTCGCCCATCCGCTTCATCACCTGCCACCACGAGCAGGGGGCGGCGTTCATGGCCGACCTGTACGGGCGCATGACCGGCAAGCCGGGCGTGTGCCTCGGCACGCTCGGGCCGGGCGCGAGCAACCTGCTGACCGGCGTGGCCAACGCGAACATGGACCGCTCGCCCGTCGTCGCCGTGACGGGACAGGGAGCGACGACCCGCCTGCACAAGGAGTCGCACCAGGCCTCGGACGTCGTCGCGATGTTCCGGCCGGTGACGAAGTGGGCCGCGTCGATACAGGACGAGCGGACGCTCACAGAGATCGTGCGCAAGGCGTTCAAGCTGGCGATGGCGGAGAAGCCGGGTGCGACGCACATCGAGCTGCCCGAGGACATCGCCAAGAAGCAGGTCGACGACGAGCCGATCGTGCCGCCGGTGAAGGTCCGACGGCCGATCCCCGACGAGAAGGCGGTCGCCGCGGCGATCGCGCTGCTCACCGAGGCCGAGCAGCCGCTGCTGCTCATCGGCAACGGCTGCGTGCGCACCCGCGTCAGCAAGCAGCTCGCCCGGTTCGTGGAGCAGACCGGCGCCTACGCCACGACGACGATGATGGCGAAGGGCGCGATCTCCGACCGCGACGAGCACAGCCTGTACATGGCGGGGCTCGGCTCCCGGGACCACGTGATCGCGGCGTTCGAGGCCGCGGACGTCGTCGTCGCGATCGGCTACGACATGGTCGAGTGGCACCCGTCCAAGTGGAACGTCGGCGAGCCCAAGCGGCTGCTGCACATCGACTTCGAGCCGGCCGAGGTCGACGGCGCCTACCGACCCCACGTCGAGATCGCCGGCGACATCGCCGCGACGCTCTGGGCCATCAACGAGGGCCTGCCCGAGGGGCACCGCTACACCTACAGCGGGGTGTTCGCCAAGACCCGGGAGCTGCTCACCTACGAGATTCTGGAGGAGCACGCGGACGACGCCGGTTTCCCGCTCACCCCGCAGCGGATCCTGTGCGACCTGCGCGCGGAGATGGCCGACGAGGACGTCCTCATCAGCGACGTCGGTGCGCACAAGATGTGGACCGCCCGGCACTATCCGACGTACGAGCCGGGGACCTGCATCATCTCCAACGGCTGGTGCTCGATGGGCGTCGCGCTCCCGGGCGCCATCGGGGCAAAGCTCGTGCACCCGGACCGCAACGTCGTGGCGCTCAACGGCGACGGCGGCTTCCTCATGAACGTGCAGGAGCTGTCAACGGCCGTGCAGCACGGCGTCGCGACGGTCAACCTGGTGTGGGAGGACGGCGAGTACGGCCTGATCCGCTGGAAGCAGGACATGACGTACGGCAAGCACTCCCACACAGAGCTGTCCAACCCCGACTTCGTCGCGCTCGGCGAGGCGTTCGGCTGCCACGCCCGGCGGGTGGAGTCGGCCGACGAGCTCCGGCCCGCACTGCGCGAGGCGTTCGCGGTGCAGGGCAAGCCGTCGGTGATCGTCATCCCGGTCGACTACCGCGAGAACATGAAGCTCACCCAGCGGCTCGGCCAGGAGATGCCGCACTGAGGGGTCAGAACCTCCACGCCCGACCAGGCGAGGGTGTGCGCTGCCCCCGGTGAGCGGCCCGCGCCCGCGAGGTAGGCAACAGGACCACCCGACCCGCCACCAGGAGGCGACGTT
Organism: Actinomycetota bacterium; assembly: GCA_030773675.1. The sequence goes on along the minus strand of JALYMN010000657.1, from coordinate 4,477 downwards.
GTACGAGGCGATCGAGGCGTGCGACACCTGCGAGCCGCTGCACGTCGGCGGGCAGTCCTACTGCCGCGACTGCGGGCTGCGGCTGGCGACGGCCGAGCCGTCCACGCCCCGGCGCGCGTCGGCCGGACGACGGTCGGCCGGCTGGGCCTGGTCCAGGGCGACCCGGGCCTGACCCGTCCGCGCCCGCGGAGCGGACCGCCGCCGACGCGCGAGGGCCGCGTGCTCGACGGGGTTCCTGCGTGTTCGGCTTCCGTGACCGGCCGCGTCCCCTACGCTGCGCCCGGACGGTGTTGTGACGCGCCTCACAGGAGGCGCCAGCCGGTGAGCGGAGGCGCCGTGAGCGGAGCCAGTCGAGCGGATCGTGCCCGGAGCGAGCTCGGGCAGGGGCCGCGGCGCACCTCGCCGCAGCGCACCGCGCTGCGGGCCGCGCCGGACGAACCGGCCCCGGCCCCTCCCGTCCGCGCCGTCCCGGACCCGTTCGGCGACGCCGACCCGGCCGGTCTGCTCCCGGCGTACGCGCGGGTCGTGACCGCGCTCGCCCGCGACCCGCAGCGCGTCGTGCCGGCGGTGCTCGACCACGTCCGCGACTCCGGTGCCGCCGTGACCGCGTCGGTGCTGCGGGCGCTCGGCCAGGACGTCCCCGGGCCGGTCGCGGCGGAGAAGGGCGACCGGCGCTACGCCGACCCGGCCTGGCGGCGCTCGCCGGCGTACTGGCTCCTGCGGCAGCAGCACGGCCTGCTCGAACGGCTGGTGCTGCGGCTCGTCGACAGCGCCGACGTCGACGAGTGCGACCGGCGCAAGGCCCGGTTCTTCGTGCGGCAGCTGGTCTCGGCGAGCGCGCCGACGAACTTCCTGCTCACCAACCCGGCGGCGCTGAAGGCGGCGTACGAGTCCGGCGGGCGCAGCCTGCTCGACGGCGCCCGCAACTTCCTGCGCGACCGGTTCGAGAACCAGGGGCGGCCGCGCCAGGTGGTGCCGGGCGCTCTGCAGGTGGCGCGCGACCTCGCGGTGACGCCCGGCAAGGTCGTGTTCCGCAACGGGCTCATGGAGCTGCTGCAGTACGCGCCGCAGACCGAGACGGTGCACCAGGTGCCGCTGCTGCTCAGCCCGCCGTGGATCAACAAGTACTACCTGCTCGACCTCGCCCCCGACCGCAGCCTGGTCGAGTGGGCGGTGAAGCAGGGCCACACCGTCTTCGTCATCAGCTACCGCAACCCGGACACGACGATGAGCGGCGTGTCGCTCGACGACTACCTCGTCTCCGGACCGCAGGCGGCGCTCGACGTCATCGAGGACATCACCGGCTCGTCCCAGGTCGACGTGCTCGGGCTGTGCCTCGGCGGCACGCTGACGGCGGCGCTCGTGACCTACCTCGCGGCCGTCGGCGACGACCGGGTCCGGACGGTCACGCTGCTCAACACCCTGCTCGACTTCAGCGAGCCGGGCGACCTCGGCATCTTCACCGACGAGCAGACGGTGAGCCGGCTCGAGCAGCAGATGCAGCGCGAGGGCTACCTGTCGGGCGAGAGCATGCGCGGCACCTTCGACGTGCTGCGCGCCGACGACCTGCTCTGGTCCTACGCCGTCAGCGGCTGGCTCATGGGGCAGGAGCCGAAGACGTTCGACATTCTCGCGTGGAACTCCGACTCGACGCGGATGCCCGCCGGGATGCACTCCTTCTACCTGCGCTCGTGCTACCTGCGCAACGAGCTGGCCCAGGGGGAGATGGAGCTGGCCGGGCAGCGCCTCGACCTCGGCACGATCCGGCAGGACACCTACGTCGTCGCGGCCGAGCAGGACCACATCGCGCCCTGGACGTCGGTCTACCGCGGCGCCCGGATGCTGCCCGCGCGCGTGCGGTTCGTCCTGTCCGACGCCGGCCACGTGGCCGGCGTCGTCAACCCGCCCGGCGGCAGCGCCCGCTTCCGGGTCTCCGACACCTGGCCGCTGCCCGAGGACCCGCAGGCTTGGCTCGCCACCAGCACCGAGCACCGGCGCAGCTGGTGGGAGGACTGGTCGCAGTGGCTGGCCGACCGCTCCGACGAGCGCACGGCCCCGCCGGCGCTGGGCAGCGACCGGTACCCGGTGCTGGAGGACGCCCCCGGCACGTACGCGCGAGGGCGCTGAGCGTCAGCCGTCGTCCGCGGGCCGGCGCAGCTGCCGCGGCAGGTACGCCGCCCCCGGGCCGGCCGCCGCGGCGCTGTCGCCGGGGTTCGACAGCGCGCAGCGCCGCAGCGACAGGCAGCCGCAGCCGATGCACGAGTCCAGTCCGTCGCGCAGCGCGACGAGCGCCTCGATCTGCTCGTCCAGCCGAGCCCGCCAGTCGTGCGACAGCCGCGCCCAGTCCGCCCTCGTCGGGGTGCGCCCGTCCGGCAGGCGGGCCAGCGCGGCCGCCACCTCGTCCAGGCTGACGCCGACGTTGCGCGCCGCGCGCACGAACGCCAGCCGGCGCAGCACCGAGCGCTCGTAGCGCCGCTGGCCGCCCGACGTCCGGCCGGCGGAGACCAGCCCGAGGCGCTCGTAGTACCGCAGCGCGCTCGGCGCGAGACCGCTGCGGGCCGCGACCTCGCCCACCGTGAGCAGCTCGTCGGACCGCATGCGCGCCCCCTTGACGTGAAGTGGGCTTCAAGGAGCACAGTCTGCCCCACCAGCACCGATGAGGGGAGACAGCGCATGCAGACAGCACTCGTGACCGGCGCCAGCCGCGGTTTCGGCCTCGCCACCGCCCGCGCGCTCACGGCTCGTGGGTTCGGGCTCGTCGTGGACGGGCGCGACCCCGACGACCTCGCCGCCGCGCAGGCGTCCCTCGGCCCTGACGCGGTCGCGGTGCCCGGCGACGTGGCCGACGACGACCACCGCCGCCGGCTCGCGTACGCCGTCGCCGCGACCGGGCGGCTCGACCTGCTCGTCCACAACGCGAGCACGCTCGGCGGTCCACTCGGGCCGCTCGCCACGATCGACCCGGCGGCGCTCGCCCGCACGTACGCCGTCAACGTCGTCGCGCCGGTCGCGCTCACCGGCCTGCTGCTGCCGCTGCTGCGCCGGTCGGGCGGCGTGGTGGTGCACCTCAGCTCGGACGCCGCCGTCGCGGCGTACCCGGGCTGGGGCGGCTATGGCTCGTCCAAGGCCGCGCTGGACCAGGTCAGCGCGGTGCTCGCCGTCGAGGAGCCGGCTCTCGCGGTGTACGCCCTCGACCCGGGCGACATGCGGACCCGCATGCACCAGGAGGCGTTCCCGGGCGAGGACATCAGCGACCGGCCGCCGCCGGAGGCCGTCGTCCCGGCCCTGCTGCGCCTGCTCGACGAGCGGCCGCCCGGCGGGCGCTACCGCGCGGCGGACCTGCTCGCCGGAGCCGTCGCGTGAGCGCCGGGCTGGCCTTCGCCCTGCCGCCGCACCGCGAGGCGTCCGAGCCGCCGGAGCGCCGCGGCCTGGCCCGCGACGAGGTGCGACTGCTCGTCGCGACGGGCGACGGGACGGCCCACCGGCGCTTCCGCGACCTGCCCGACGTCCTGCGCGCCGGCGACCTCGTCGTCGTCAACACCTCGGCCACGCTCGCCGCGGCGCTGGACGGCGCGCGGCCCGGACTTGGCCCGGTGACCGTGCACGTGTCGACGGTGCTCGACGCGGACGACGCCGGTGGCGGCTGGGTCGTCGAGCTGCGGCCCCCGATCGAGGCGACCGGGCCGGTCACCGACGCGCGGCCCGGCCAGGAGGTGCTGCTGCCCGCGGGCGTGCGCCTCCGGCTGGTCGCCCCGTGGCCCGACGCGCGCAGCACCCGGCTCTGGCGCACCGATCGGCCTGCGCTCGAGGGCGCGGTCGCGGACTACCTCGACCGGTTCGGCCACCCGGTCGCCTACGGCTACGTGCGGGGGCGGCACCCGCTGTCGGCCTACCAGACGGTGTTCGCGACGCACCCCGGCAGCGCGGAGATGGCGAGCGCGGGCCGCCCGTTCACCGACGCGCTGGTCACCCGGCTCGTCGCCCGGGGCGTGGTGCTCGCGCCGGTCACGCTGCACGCGGGGGTGTCGTCGCTGGAGCAGGGCGAGCCGCCGATGCCGGAGCGCTACAGCGTGCCCCCGGTCACCGCGCGGCTGATGGAGGTCGTCCGGGCGGCGGGTGGGCGCGTCGTCGCCGTCGGCACCACCGTCACCCGCGCGCTGGAGAGCGCGGCCTCGGACGACGGTGTCGTGCGCCCGGGGTCCGGCTGGACCGACCTGGTGCTCGGGCCCGAGCGGTCGGCGCGCGTCGTCGACGGCCTGGTGACCGGCTGGCACGCGCCGGGCGCCTCGCACCTGCGCCTGCTCGAGGCGGTCGCCGGCGCGGACCTGGTGGAGCGGGCCTACGCGGCGGCGCTCGCCGGCGACTACCTGTGGCACGAGTTCGGCGACAGCGCGCTGCTGCTGCCGTGACGCTCAGGCGACCCGCTGGCCGCGCGGCAGCTCGCGGCTCGGCGTGCGCAGCCGGCGCACGGCGAGCC
>JALYMN010000656.1 GCA_030773675.1 Actinomycetota bacterium | reverse complement strand
GCGCGACGGCGCGGGGGTCCCGGCGAGCGCCCCCGGCAGGGGTCGCCGCGGGTGCCGGTAGTCGACCAACAGGCCCTTGCGGCGCGGCAGGCAACCGGCGGGCGGACCCCGCGCGGTCGCGACGGAGCGGCACGGCCGACGTGGAGCCGACCTGGCCGCGGGAGTGACTAGGCCTTGGTGCGAGGGGCAGGGATGCCCGCCAGCAGCGCCTTGACCTCGGCCTCGCGGTAGCGACGGTGCCCACCCAGCGTCCGGATGGACGTGAGCTTGCCGCTCTTGGCCCACCGGGTGACCGTCTTCGGGTCGACCCGGAACAGCGCAGCGACCTCGGCCGGGGTCAGCAGAGCCTCGGCCTCATGCGTGCGGGTGCCGCTCATCATCCTCGTCCTCTCGCTGGCGGGCGTCCTGCCCCTCGAACAACGAGCGTGCGCTCTGTCCCGTTTCCGCGGTATGGCCCAAGCGGATCATTTCTCGTCCTGGTCCGAGCGCAGGCCTCGAGGACGCGGACGGCGGCGCCGGGCTACGGGCCCTAGTTCGCCGCCTCGGTCGCCTGCAGCGCCTTCATCCGCGCGCTGACCCTCGCGTACGCCGCACCGGACCGCTCCGCGTCGCCCTCGGACAGCGCCTGCAGCGCCTCGCTGACGTCGCGCGCGGACTCGTCCTGCACGAGCTCGGCGTCGTCGAGCAGGTGCACCAGCCCGCCGTAGTCCAGCTCCACGAGCGAGCGCGGGTGGAACTCCTCCAGCCAGCGGCCGAGGTCCTCGACGGCCTCGACGACCGTCGCGTCGTCCAGGGCCCGGCGCAGGACGGCGAGCCCGCGGGCGAGCCGGCGGCGCGCCCGGCTCATCGCGGTCCGGTAGACGAGCTCGCGACCGGTGCGCACGCTGCCCTCACCCAGCCGCACCGACCGCTCCTCGGCGTCGACCAGCACGAACCAACGCAGCGGCACCTGCCACGGGCTGGTCAGCGCGTGCGCGCGGGCGGCCGGCACGTCACGGCGCCACGCCTCCAGCTCGTCCTGCGCGGCAGCGGCGACCGCGCGCGGGACGAAGGCGTCGAGCAGCTCCTCGTGCACCTGGCCCGCGAACTCGGCCAGCGCCTGGGCGGCCCGCACCCTGGTGCACCACGGCGACAGCAGCGTCACGCCGTCGACCTCGAGGACGAAGGCCTCGTCCTGCTCCGGGGGCAGACCCGGCGGCAGCGTGGCCAGCGCCCGCAGCGCCGCCGCGCGCTCGCGGGCCAGCCCGTGCATCCGGTCGGGGGCCCGTCCGGACGCGGCGTACGCGGACCACCGCGCCCGTTCGGCGCCCTCGAACGCCGCCAGCGGCTCGTAGACACGCAGGTGCGCGGTGAAGGGGGGCGTCGCGACCGGCGTCACGCGCGGATCGTCGCACGGCAGCGGCGGCGGACGGGGCGTCGTGCTGCGCCGTCCTGCAGGTCCGCCCGGTTGGCTCTGCCTCGCCGGCTCACGTCTCGCTAGGCTCGCACCCGGGGCACAACCTCCCCCGGTCCGCACGCGAGGCCTCACGAGGGCCGCGCCCGTCCGGAAGGGGCCTGCCCATGGCCGTCTTCGACCGCACCGACCACCTCAAGGACGCCGGGCACGAGCAGGTCGTCTTCTGCCAGGACCCGGCCAGCGGGCTCCGCGCGATCATCGCGATCTACAGCACGGCGCTCGGTCCCGCGCTCGGCGGGACCCGCTTCTACCCCTACGCGAGCGAGGACGCCGCGCTCGCCGACGTCCTCGCCCTGTCGCGCGCCATGGCGTACAAGGCGGCCTGCGCCGGGGTCGACCTCGGCGGCGGCAAGGCGGTCCTGATCGGCGATCCGCGCACGGCGAAGACCGAGCCGCTGCTGCGCGCCTACGGGCGGATGGTGCAGTCGCTCGGCGGGCGCTACTACACCGCCTGCGACGTCGGCACCTGCGTCCAGGACATGGACGTCGTCGCCAAGGAGTCGCGGTTCGTGACCGGGCGCTCCCCCGAGCACGGCGGCGCGGGCGACAGCGCCGTGCTCACCGCGTACGGCGTCTTCCAGGCCATGCGCGCGGCGGCGCAGCACGCGTGGGGGGCGCCGACGCTGTCCGGCCGGCGGGTCGGCGTCGAGGGCGTCGGGAAGGTCGGCGCCCACCTGGTCGAGCACCTGCTGGCGGACGGCGCGCGCGTGGTCGTCAGCGACGTGTCGCGGGCCGCGCTGGAGCGGGTCGCCGGGCGGGACGGCGTCGAGCTGGCAGATGTCGACGCCCTGCCGGCGCTGGACCTCGACGTCTACGCCCCGTGCGCGCTCGGCGGCTCCCTGTCGGACGCGCTGATGCCGTCGCTGCAGGCGCGCGTGGTGTGCGGCGCGGCGAACAACCAGCTGGAGCACCCGGGCATCGAGAAGGTCCTGGCCGACCGGGGGGTGCTCTACACGCCGGACTACGTCGCCAACGCCGGCGGGCTGATCCAGGTGGAGGACGAGGTGGTCGGCCTGCGCGAGGGCGGGTTCCGGTTCGACCGCGCGCAGGCCAAGGCTGCGCGGATCTTCGACACCACGCTGGAGGTGTTCCGCTCCGCGGAGGCCGACGGGGTGCCGCCCGCGGTCGCCGCCGACCGCAGGGCCGAGCGCCGGATGGCCGACGTGGGACGGCTGCGCAGCGTGCTGCTGCCCGGTCAGGGCTGACGCCGGGCGGGTCGTCGCCGAGGGTGGTGCGGGGAGCGACCCTGTACCGTGGAGCCGGAGCAGAGCCTGTCGCGCAGCGTCTGAGCACGCTGCGTGCCGTGCCCTACGCTCTGCGACACGCGCTGTCAGCTAACCGGACCGGGCCGACGTCTCGCCGTCAGCCCCGTGCATCGAGGGGGTCGAGCCATGGGGCGCGGCCGTGCCAAGGCCAAGCAGACGAAGGTGGCCCGCGAGCTCAAGTACAGCGGCGGCACCCTCGATCCGGAGCGGCTGAAGGCCGAGCTCGCAGGTGCGACGCCGTCGCCCTTCAGCCCCGCCCCCTCGGCCACGGACGACGACGAGTTCGACGACCCGTACGCCGACCAGCTCGAGGACGACGAGCCGGCCCGCTAGCTCCGCACGACACCGACGGGACGGGGTGGCCTCCGGGCCGCCCCGTCCCGTCGTGTGTGGGGTCCGCGCCGGCGGGAGTGCGCCGCCGCCGGGGCCGCGGTCAGGACCGCCGCGGGTGGTCCCCCTCCAACCGCGCGCTCCCGTCGCCCGGCTCGACACGCCCAAGAACCCACGCCGGCACGTCGCGGCCGGCCAGCAGCGCGAGCGCGGCGTCGACGTCGTCCGGGGGCAGGACGGCGACCATGCCCACGCCCAGGTTGAAGGTCCGCTCCATCTCGGCCTGCTCGACCCGTCCGTGGCCGCGGACCAGGTCGAAGACCGGCGGCGGCGTCCAGGTACGCCGGTCCAGGACGGCGGACAGGTGCGGCGGCAGCACCCGCGCGAGGTTCGCGGCGAGCCCGCCGCCCGTGACGTGCGCGAACGCCCGCACGCCGGTGCCGGTCACCAGGGCCAGGCAGTCCCTGGCGTAGATCCGGGTGGGCGTGAGCAGCTCCTCGCCGAGCGGGAGGCCGAGCTCGGCGACGACGGCGTCCAGGCGCAGCGGGTCGGGGCCGTCGAGCAGGACGTGCCGGACCAGGCTGAAGCCGTTGGAGTGCACGCCGGAACTCGCCATCGCGACGACGACGTCGCCCGCGCGCACCCGCTCCGGGCCGAGCACCGCGTCCTCCTCGACCACGCCCACGCCGGTGGCGGCGAGGTCGTAGGCGTCGTCGGGCATGAGTCCCGGGTGCTCGGCGGTCTCGCCGCCCACCAGCGCGCAGCCGGCCAGCGCGCAACCGGCGGCGATGCCGCCGACGATCTCCGCGACCCGCTCGGGCACGACCCGGCCGACGGCGACGTAGTCCTGCAGGAACAGCGGCTCGGCGCCGCAGACGACGAGGTCGTCGACGACCATCGCGACCAGGTCGACGCCGACGGTGTCGTGCTTGTCGAGCGCCTGCGCGACCGCGAGCTTGGTGCCGACGCCGTCGGTGCTGCTCGCCAGCAGCGGCCGGCGGTAGCGGGCGACGTCGAGCCGGAACAGCCCGGCGAAGCCGCCGAGTCCGCCCACGACCTCCGGCCGGGTCGCGCGGGCGACCCGGGACCGCATCAGCTCGACCGCGCGGTCGCCTGCCTCAATGTCGACGCCGGCCGCGACGTAGGACGAGCCCGGCGCGCTCACGGCCGCTGGAGGGCGTCGGCGGCGCCCGCGCCCGGGAGCACCGCGTCGAGCGGGTCGACGTTCTGCAGCCCGTTGTGCACGACTCGTACGCCGTCGCCGGTGTGCTCGTGCTCGGCGGCCGACGACGTGCTCCGCGCGACCCGGTTGCGGATGCCCTCGAGGACGTGCTTGCCGATGAGGTCGGCGTCCGGCACCCGGATCGGGTACTCGCCGGTGAAGCAGGCGCGGCAGAGGCGCTCGGCCGGCTGCTCGCTGGCGGCCGTCAGCCCCTCCAGCGAGACGTAGCTGAGCGAGTCCGCGCCGATGCTGGCGCGGATCTCGTCGACCCCGGCGCTGCTCGCGATGAGCTCGGCGCGGCTGGCGAAGTCGATGCCGTAGAAGCACGGCCAGGCCACCGGGGGGCTGGAGATGCGCACGTGCACCTCGGCGGCGCCGTACTCGCGCAGCATCCGCACGAGCGCCCGCTGGGTGTTGCCGCGCACGATCGAGTCGTCGACGACGACGAGCCGCTTGCCCTTGATGACCTCGCGGAGCGGGTTCAGCTTGAGCCGGATGCCGAGCTGCCGGATCGTCTGGCTCGGCTGGATGAAGGTGCGCCCGACGTAGGCGTTCTTCACCAGCCCCTGGCCGTAGGGGATGCCGCTCGCCTCGGCGTAGCCGATCGCGGCGGGCGTGCCGGACTCGGGCACCGGGATGACGAGGTCGGCCTCGACCGGCGCCTCGCGGGCCAGGGTGCGCCCGACCTCGACGCGGGTGGCGTGTACCGAGCGGCCGGCGATGGTCGTGTCGGGGCGGGCCAGGTAGACGTACTCGAACAGGCAGCCCTTGGGCGTCGCGGGAGCGAAGCGCTGCGAGCGCACCCCGCGCTCGTCGATCGCGATGAGCTCGCCCGGCTCGACCTCCCGGACGAACGACGCCCCGACGATGTCGAGCGCGGCGGTCTCGCTCGCGACGACCCAGCCGCGCTCGAGCCGGCCGAGCACGAGGGGCCGGACGCCGTGCGGGTCGCGGGCGGCGTACAGGGTGTGCTCGTCGAGGAAGACGAGGCTGAACGCGCCGCGCAGGGTGGGGAGGACCTGCATCGCGGCGGCGTCCGGTGGGACGTCCTCGTCGGCCACCAGGTCGGCGAGCAGCGCGGTGACGAGGTCGGAGTCGGTGGTGGAGCCGATGTGCTGCACGCGCCGGTCGAGGTCGGCCACCCGGCGCGCGAGCTCGCTCGTGTTGGTCAGGTTGCCGTTGTGGCCGAGCGCGAGGCTGCCCCCGCCGGGCGTGTGCCGGAAGCTCGGCTGGGCGTTCTCCCAGGTGCACGAGCCGGTGGTGGAGTAGCGGCAGTGCCCGATGGCGAGGTGGCCGCGCATGCTCGCGAGCGTGGACTCGTCGAAGACCTGCGGCACGAGGCCGAGCTCCTTGTAGACGACCACGCCGGTGCCGTCGCTCACCGCCATGCCGGCGGCCTCCTGCCCGCGGTGCTGCAGGGCGTAGAGGCCGAAGTAGGTCAGCTTGGCGACGTCCTCGCCGGGGGCCCAGACGCCGAAGACGCCGCACTCCTCGCCGACGGGGCGCTCGGGGGCGTAGCGGTCGTCGTCCGTCGGGGCGACAGGCACGCGGGTCTCCAGGGGCAGGCGGGTGGAGAGGGCGTGATCCAGCGTACGTGGCGCGAGGGCCTGGCCGTCTCAGCCGAGGACGGCGTCGACCGCGAGCTTCAGGGTCGACCCCGGCACCTGCAGGGTCTCGCCGGGCCCGGCGGTCCGCTGGTCGCGGTAGCGGCCGTCGTCGGCCGCGGTCGCCACGAGCACCGTGCCCGCACCGACGTCGACCAGCCAGACCGCGGGGACACCGCTGCGGGCATACAGCGGCAGCTTCACCTGCGTGTCGAAGCGCAGGGACGACGCGCTGACCTCGACCGCGAGGAGCACGTCCTCGGGCCGTGGGGTCGCGAGCGCGTAGAAGTCGGCGCGGGGCGCGAGCACCGTGAGGTCCGGCTGCGGCTCGGAGATGTCGGACAGCCGCACCGGGCCCTGGACGCGCACGATCGCCGACTCGGCGAGCCCGAGCACGAGCAGGCGGGTCAGGCGGTCGACGACGCTGGCGTGCGGAGGGCCGATCGGCGGCACGTCGATGACCTCACCCTCGATGAGCTCGACGCGGGCGTCGGGCGCGAGCAGACCGGTCTCGGCCATGCGGTGGTACTCGTCGACCGTGAACCGGTGGGGCGCCGGCAGCGGCGTGGCCATGCGGGAACGGTACTCAGGACGTCAGCGGCAGCCAGGCCGACAGGTCGGCCCGGTCGCCCCAGGTGCGCACCCGTCCGTCGGACGCCGCCTCTGGCCAGGCGAGGCGCCCCGTGCACAGCTCCACCCACGCCACCGGCTCGGCCTCGACGACGTTCGGCGGCGTACCCCGCGTGTGCCGCGGTCCGGCCACGCACTGCACCGCGGTGTACGGCGGCACCCGCAGCTCGACGTGCTGCCCGGGCGCCCGCTCGGCGAGCCGCTCGGCGAGGCCGCGGACGGCGAGTGCCAGCACCGGGCGTGCCCGCTCC
>JALYMN010000655.1 GCA_030773675.1 Actinomycetota bacterium | reverse complement strand
GGTGTCCGCCCGGGGGTAGAAGTAGAGGACGACGCGGCGCCCGCGCAGGTCGGCCAGCCGCACGGGGCGGCCGTCCTGGTCGGGGAGCTCGAAGTCGGGGGCGGGCTGGCCGGGCTGGATCACGCGGACTGCTCCTCTGCGGCGGGCGGGCGCTCGCGCCGAAGGTACTTCACCGCCTCCCAGACCACCGCGCCGAGCGGGACCGCGAACAGCGCGCCGACCACGCCGGCCACGACGCTGCCCGCGGTGAGCAGGAGCAGGATCGCCACCCCGTGCAGGCGGATCGCGCGGCCGACGACGAAGGGATAGAGCACGTCGCCCTCGATCTCCTGGATGACGAGGATGGCCACGACGACGATCACGGCGGCGACGACCCCCGTGGTCACGAGGGCGACGAGCGCGGCCACCGCGCCGGCGATGGCGGCCCCCACGAGCGGGAAGAAGGCGCCGAAGAAGGTGAGGACGGCGAGGGGCAGGACGAGCGGCACGCCGACGACGAGGAGCACGAGCCCGATGAGCACCGCGTCGACGAGGGCGACGACGGCCACTCCGCGCAGGTAGCCGCCGAGCGTGCCCCACGCGCGGTGGCCGAGCTCGTCGACGTCGCCCTGCCCGCGCCCCGGGAACAGGGACACGACCCAGCCCCAGATGCGCCGCCCGTCGTTGACGAAGAAGAACACGAGGACGATCGTCAGCAGGAAGCCGGCGACGAGCTCGCCGACGAGCACGGCGCCGCTGACCAGCCCGCGCGAGAGCGCCGCCGAGTTCTCGCGCACGCGCTCGATGACCCGATCGATGCCCTGCTCGACCTCCTGACGGCCGATCCCGAAGCGCTCGGCGAGGAAGCGGAAGACCTGGTCGAGGCCCGCCTCGGCCTCGCGGCCGAGGTCGTCGAGCTCGTTCGCCACCGTCGGGGCGAGAAGCGTTACGAGCCCGGCGAGCAGCGCGACGCTGCCGAACATGGCGAGCAGCGTGGCGAGGGCGCGCGGCACCCGCCGCCGGTGCAGCGCCCGGGCGATCGGCACGAGCAGCGTGGAGACGAAGACGGCGAGGATGACCGGCAGGACCACGAGGCGCAGGCGCACGAGGGCGAAGACGAGCACCGCGAGCGCGGCGACGACGAGCAGGAACTCGAGCGCCAGGCGCGCCGGGGCGCGCAGGACGGGGCGGGGACGGACGTCGACGGCCACGTCCTCCCCATTCGCCCTCCCCACGCGGCCCCCTACTTGAGCAGGCGCGACAGGCGCCGGTCCTTGAGCACCTTGCCGCCCGTCTGCTCGGTGGGGCAGTAGGCCATCAGGTAGTCCTCGTAGTGCACCGCCTCGAGCGTCGTCCCGCAGCGCGGGCAGGGCTCGCCCTCGTGGCGATGCACGTGCAGGGGCAGCGGGAGCTTGTCCGGGATGGGCAGCCGGACCTCCTGCTCGTAGTGCTCGAGCGCCCGGCCGAGCTCGCCGACCATTGCCTCGCGCAGCCGCACCGCCTCGTCCGCGTCGAGGTCGTCGCCGCGCTTGAAGGGGGACAGCCGGGCGGTCCACAGGATCTCGTCGACCCACGAGCGGCCGATCCCGGCCAGCACGCGCTGGTCGCGCAGCAGGCCGTGGAGGGGCCGGGGGGCGCGGAGCAGGGCGGCGAAGTCCTCGGGCGGGTCGGGCCATGCCTCTGGGCCGAGGGTGGCGATGGCCTCGTCGGCCTCGAGGTCGCGGGCGCGCAGCAGCTTCACCCACGCGGACTGCCGCGTGCCGAACTCGCGCAGGCGCAGCTCGCGGTCGCCCTCGAAGCGCAGGAGCAGCCGCGAGGTGCGGTCGCGCAGCGACGCGCGCTTGTCGTAGAGCTGCAGGCGCCCGGCCGACATGAGGTGCACGAGCACCACGAGGTCGCCCTCCACCTCGAGCAGCGCGTGCTTGCCCCGCCGCCCGACGCGGGTGAGCGCGCGGCCCTCGAGCGCGCTGAGCGGCGGGTCGAACGTCTTCACCGCGTTGATCCCGGGGGCGAGCACCGAGGTGATCGTCGCGCCGCGCAGCGCGGCGTCGAGCCGGCGTGCCGTGATCTCGACCTCCGGGAGCTCGGGCACCGCCTCAGGGTAGGGTGAGACGGGTGCCTGAGCGCCTTGCGATCGTGGGCGGCGACGCCGCCGGGATGAGCGCGGCGACCACGGCGAAGCGCCGGCGCCGGGACCTCGAGGTCGTCGCCTTCGAGCGCGGCCCGTACACCTCCTACTCGGCCTGCGGCATCCCCTACTTCGTCGGCGGGCTGTTCGGCGACGCCGACCGCCTCATCTCCCGCTCGCCCGAGGAGCACCGGGCCGGGGGCTTGGGCGTGCACACGCGCACGGAGGTGCGCGCCGTCGACCTGGACCGCCGCGAGCTCACGGTCTTCGACCGGTACGAGCGCCAGGAGCGCCAGGAGCGGTTCGACCAGCTCGTGCTGGCCACGGGAGCCGTGGCCGTCGACCCGCCGATCCCCGGGGCGGAGGCCATCGAGCCCGCCCGCACCGTGGACGCCGCGGAGCGCTTCCGGGTCTCCATCGAGCGCGGCGGGCGCACCGCGGTGGTCATCGGGGCGGGCTACATCGGGCTCGAGATGGCCGAGAACCTCGTGAACCACGGGCTCGCGGTGACCGTGGTCGACCAGGCCGACCAGGTCTTCGGCTCCATCGACAAGGACATGGCCGCCCACGTGCAGGACGGCGTCGAGGCCCACG